>JBIODT010000039.1:0-15460 GCA_044445305.1 Legionellales bacterium
GTTTCATCCAAAGCAGAATCATGTAGATTGACATCGGAACTTAAATCTTTAGGCTGAATAATACGGGCTATCTCAGCCGCACAAACAGTCAACGTCTTCGATGCATCTAAATTATCTTGCTGGTTTTTCGTATTAAAACTGGCAGCTTGATCCGCTTTATCCGTTAACAACTTTATACAAGATATATATCTATTAATAGATTCCGAACTTACTCCTGCAGAAGTATTACCAGTGGGATTTAAAAAAAACCGATTGCTTTTTGTAGGGGTATTTTCTGAGTTGGTCATTTTACAGCTCCAAAAACTTATAACTCTATTATTCTAGTCTAACCAATACAGACAAGAAATGTTGCATGATGCATTATTTTTCTAATTATTTACAATATATGGCCAAATAAGCCATCAATCATACATCAACTCATCTAAAGGGGTATAATCTCGACTGGGCCCGCCTTGAATTAACTCATTTAAAACATCAGTCATGCATAACAAACGTAATACATTGGGTGTTACCTCATCAAACAATACTCGTGTCCCCAACAACGCCCCTTCTGCCTCGTCAAAGGTAGCCCCTAGACCATATCCCAAACACAAGGAACACAACTGATCTGCTCGCTTGGCTATTGCAGGCAATAAGCCAACGTCTGAAAAAACCTCTTCCGAACTGACAAATATATCATTTAAATAGAATTTTGCATTCATACTAGCGGCTATAATTGACATGCATTTACTGATATCTCGTTCCATTTATTTCCACCATGGCCGTGAAGCCCTCACGGATCCGGCTAAAAAGGCTCGAATCCAACGCAAAAAAACCGGCACTGTAAAGCCATAATGTTCGATAATGGCAAAAAACACGGCGGAAACCAAAACCAGCATTCCAGTCCATATTCTAATATGCATTAAAAATAAAAAAATGGGGAAGGCAGCCCTGGCATCCACCATAAAAAACCGTGGACTACGCGCAGAATCACGCCAATGACTTGCATCAGAAAAAGTTCCAGACATACTTCAACCCCCCAAACAATAAGGCTCTATAAAAAAAGTATATACCTAAATCTTTGTTTTAGCACCTGCTTTTTCCAGGTTAATCGAAGGCCGAATGTTTTTTTGTTAACGAATGCCTGTCAATAAATATTATACTGCGCGCGTCATCTTGAGGTATGATGGCACTTAGCTGATTAGCCTGATAGACAACACAAATGCGGCATGGTTTATTACTTATTAATCTGGGTACACCCAAAAATCCTACTAGTGCCGATGTTAGGCGTTATTTACGTGAATTTCTTACCGATAAACGCGTTATTGACTTACCTGCCCCCCTGCGTTACTTATTGGTTTATTGCTTCATTTTGCCTTTTAGACCTCAAAAATCAGCCCGTGCTTACCAAGCCATTTGGACTCAAGAAGGCTCTCCGCTGCTGTATCACAGTCAGCGCTTGGTGGCGCAACTAAAAAAACAAGTCAAGTCACCTGATAAAATAGCTCTGGGCATGCGCTATAGTAAGCCATCTATCCAGGATGCTTTAAACAGTTTAAAAGACTGTGACCGTATTTCTATCTTACCTTTATACCCACAATATTCTTCTGCAGCTACTGGCTCATCTATAGAGGAAGCATTAAGCATCCTGGCATCGCAGGATGTCATTCCGTCAATATCAGTGACTCATAGTTTTTACCAGCACCCCGCCTATGTCAAAGCACAGGCTCAAACAATCAACAACCATCTGAACAACTCCGAACATTTGCTGTTCAGTTATCATGGCGTGCCAAATCGACAGACGGTTAAAAGTGGCTGCAAGCAAACCTGTGTTGGTAACTGTATGGATTATGTGGACATAAATAGCAAATGCTATAGGGCTCAATGTTTCCAAACCAGCCTGTTATTAGCCGCAGAATTAAAACTTGCCCCAGATAAATACACCACTGCTTTTCAATCCAGACTTGGCAAAGCAACATGGATTAAACCCTATACGGTTGATGTACTTGCTGATTTGGCAGCTAAAGGGATTAAAAAGATAGCGGTTGTTTGCCCCTCATTTGTTAGTGACTGTTTAGAAACCCTAGAAGAAATTGGCATACGCGCAAAATTGCAATGGCAGGCACTCGGTGGCGAACAATTTACACTTATTCCCAGTATGAATGATGATGTACTCTGGCTGGAAGCTATTTTAGAAATTATCAATAACGGTTATTAAGTGGTAACAAGGTAGGAAAAGGTCACGTTCCTAAACTTAATAATTCCTTAAGTTAACTGTGTTACCGTTCATCCATTAATAGTCTCTACCAACGAGTTAGAATGCTGAACGAGATTGCCGATAAAAACGAAAATAATAAATATCAACCTAATCGTTATACTTTTTTAGTGAATCACAACCAGCTGGCACAAACCGAGGCAGTAACTGCTGAATTTATTTTTAGCAAAATTACCTCAAGGTTAGATATCTTGTCTGATAAAACAACCAAGGCCGCCAACTTCAATATAGAAAAACAACAGTATAATTTAGATGCCGCAACCAAGCTCAGCACAGCCAGTATGCTGATAAAAAAGGTGCTAACCGATAAAAATCTTAGTCTATCGGCGGAGGCAGCGCCAGGTTTAAGCGCTTAACATTGGCTGTAAATATATAGCCCTCGTTGCGAACCGTCTTAATTAATAATGGTTTTTTTGCATCAGCTTCTATTTTTTGGCGTAAACGGCTTATTTGGATATCGACCCGTCTATCAAATGAATTCAAGGCACTATTTTTAGTGATGTGCAGTAAAAATTCCCTGGCTAATACGCGTTGCGGTTGTTGAATGAAGGCCAGGAGTAAGTCATATTCGCCCACACTTAATTGCAGTTCCTGATCATGTTTATTGAATACTTGCCTTGATGCAGGCATCAGGCGCCAATTTGCAAATAACAACACATCCTGTTCTCGTAGTGTTTTTTGATGGGTACAGGCAACCCGTCTGCTGATGGCGTTGATGCGCGCATGAAGCTCCCGAGCTTGTAATGGCCTGGTTAAATAGTCATCCGCTCCTGACTCTAATACAAAAGTGCAAACGTCTTCATCGGGCAGATCATTGATAATGAGCAGGGGAGCGGGGTAAGTATTATAAAATTGACTGATTGCTTGTGGTTCATTTTTTAGAATAGACCAATGAATTAAAATTGCACAAGGCAAGTGCTGCCCAGTACAAGCAACATGCAACTGTTGTTGTTGTATTATTTCGAGATCAAATTGTGCAAAATAAAGTTTCAAGCTGTCATCGACAGGAGCATTATCAATATAAATCAAATAATCACGAGCTGCCATAAACAGTCACTTCACTTTTTTTTCTTCCCTACTTTAATCATTCTAACCCCTTTGATGGTATTGTCACTGATTTTTAAGATCTCAATTCGATAACTATCAATGGTTAAACATGATTCAGCAGGGGGTATATAACCAAGATATTCAACAATCAGACCACTCAAGGTTCTTGGTCCTATTAAAGGCAACTGCCAGTTCATTATTCGATTTAAATGACGCAGGGTAAGACTGGCATCAACTATCACCGAGCCGTCTTCCTGTGGCGTTATATCGCGACTTAAGGCAGCAACATCGGTCGTAAACTCACCCACTATTTCTTCAAGTATGTCTTCCATAGTGACAAGGCCAAGAATAGTTCCATACTCATCAACCACAAAACAACTGCGTCTTTTCATTTTTCTGAAATTAAGAATCTGAATATTTAACGCTGTTGCTTCAGGAATAAAATAAGGTGTATCAGCACTGGCCAATAGACTGTCTATATCTAAATTTTCCTCTAACGATAAATTTAAAATATCACGAACATGAATCATGCCAACCAAATTGTCTATTGAACCACGGTATAAGGGTAGGCGCGTGTGTTGCGCGGTTTCTAATTGCTCCAGTAATTGCGACCAAGGATTATCCAAATCAATGCCAACTATCTCTGATTTGGGAATCATAATGTCTTCGACTGTAGCTTGCTCCAAATCCAATAAACTGAGTAACATGCTTTTATGCTCAAGAGGCATAAGCACGCCGGCTTCATGCACCACCGAACGCAATTCTTCGCCAGTTAATGCTTCTTTTTGCATTTTATTGATAGAGATGCCAAAGAGACGCAAGATGCCATTGGAAATCAAACTGATTGTGTATATTAAGGGGGCAAAAACCAGCTGTAAGAATTTCAGGGGCAAGGAGGTAGCAAAAGCAATTTGTTGGGGGTAAATTGCCGCCAAGGTCTTTGGTGTCATTTCCGAAAAAACCAGTACGATGACAGTTAACAGCGCCGTAGCCACCGCAACCCCAGCGTCGCCATAAAAACGCTGGCCAATGAGGGTGGCTATCATCGACGCGACAATGTTAGCCAAGGTATTACCAATTAAAACCACACTTAATAATTTATCAGGCCGAGACAGCATTTGATTAACACGTATCGCCTGTTTGTGGTTTTTTTTTACCATGTATCGGAGCTTGTAGCGATTAATTGACATCATTCCTATTTCGGAACCCGCAAAAAATGCAGACAAAAAAATCAAAAAAACAAGCATTATCAACAAGGTAGAAAGATGAAAATGCACTTACTGTCCTTGGTTAAAACGCTCAATGCTGGACATGATTTCAGCACGGGCTTCGTCGGCACTAGCCCAGCCATCAACTTTCACCCATTTACCTTCTTCCAAATCTTTATAATGCTTGAAAAAATGCTCCAAAGACAACAACAGATACTGTGGCAAGTCCAAATAAGATTTAATGGGCTCATACATTTTACAAACTTTGGTAGTTGGTACAGCAAGCAGCTTGGCATCCACACCCGATTCATCAGTCATTTTTAACATACCAACAACACGACAAGGAATCACAGCACCACTAATTAAGGGAACTGGAGTCACAACCAGGACATCGACGGGATCACCATCTTCTGACAACGTATCAGGCACATAACCATAGTTTGCTGGGTAAAACATGGCTGTAGACATAAACCTGTCGACAAATAAAGAGCCTGTTTCTTTATCCACCTCATATTTTACCGGCTCACCATGCATGGGGATTTCAATAACAACGTTAATTTCATTAGGTACATCACGTCCACTCTTAATTTGCATCAAACTCATTTACACACCTTAAACTGATTTAAAAGGGTATTATGCGAAAAATCTGCTTAAAACGCAAAGATGAAATTTGGTTTACCGTCATTCTGGGTAAATTAAATGTAAGGAGCTCCGCTCGCGCCTACCGGGATCCCGCATTTACAGGACTGTCCAAAGTATAAAAGGAATTGTATAATAGCATTTGGGGCCGCGATATATTTTATAGCATGGTCCTATACTGCGCGCAGTATAAATAAATAGGTTTATACTAATTGGGGCACCTGATGACTTGTTTGTTCTGCAAGATATGCCAAGGAGAAATTCCTGCTGCTGTGGTTTTTAATGATGATGACCTACTTGCCTTCCGTGATATAAAACCACAAGCACCAACGCACCTACTGATTATTCCTAAAAGACACATCGCTACTATTGACGATACCAATAATCAAGACGACCTGCTGCTGGGGAAGATGATCTTGTGCGCAAAAAAATTAGCTCAGGCTGAGGGAATTAGTGACCAGGGATACCGATTGGTTTTTAATATAAATTCAGGTGGCGGGCAGGAAGTTTACCACATTCATTTACATTTACTGGGCGGTCGTCAAATGACTTGGCCACCAGGTTAGGAATTCTTGCTATGGAACAACTGTATAAAAAAATACTTGAGGAACTCGGCGAAGATGTGACTCGTGAAGGATTACAAGGTACACCTTTACGCGCAGCAAATGCCATGCGCTACCTTACTAAAGGCTACAGTGAAAGCCTCGATGATATTATTAATGGTGCGCTTTTTAATTCAGATATGAGTGAACTTGTTGTTGTAAAAGACATTGAATTGTATTCTATGTGTGAACACCATTTGTTACCCTTTCTTGGAAAATGCCATGTCGGCTATTTGCCTGGTGGCAAAGTCATAGGCCTGTCAAAAATCGCCAGAATTGTTGATTTGTTTTCCAGACGTTTACAAATTCAAGAACGACTTACTGGTGAAATAGCGCATTGCATCCAAAGCATTACCGGCGCTAGAGGTGTGGCTGTCGTTATAGAAGCAAAACATCTTTGCATGATGATGCGTGGTGTAGAAAAACAAAACTCCATTATGACGACTTCAGTCATGCTGGGCGAACTTCGCGACTCAGCCAGCACTCGTAGTGAGTTTTTGAGTTTGATTCGCTAAAAAAAAAAGCAACTACCCCCAGTAAAGCTATTGTTTATGTGGGGGTAGTTGCTAGTAACAGCTCACTCCGTATCAGGGGCGGCCATAACGAAACAATACATCAGATGACTGCAGGAAAAATAGCCCTACCTTTTTCCTGCAGTCATCTAAATCTTATTTATTCTTCAGCATCATTGCCGTTACTGTCAGCGGCAACCACCTCTTGTGGTTCCTCTTTAGCAACAACACTGTCTGCTTTAACTTCAGAATGTGGCTTGTCCTTCCACTCAAGTTTCACGCGACCCTGTTTGTCAACACCGGCAACAAAAACTTCAATATCTTGACCTTCCTGTAACACATCCTCGACCTTTTGCGCGCGGTCATTGCAAATTTGCGAGATATGCAGCAAACCGTCTTTACCAGGTAGCAAATTAATGAACGCACCGAAATCAACGATCTTACTTACTTTACCTTTATAGGTTTGGCCAACTTCCACTTCAGCAATCAAAGCTTTAATTTGTTTTTGAGCTTCTTCTAAGGCCAGCAAATCAGGAGAAAATAACTGAATCAGTCCGGTATCATCTATATCGATAGACACACCGGTACTTTCTATTAAGCCTTTAATCGTGGCACCACCCTTACCAATAATAGTACGTATTTTATCTTCTGCTACTTTCATAGTGATAATTCTAGGTGCATGCTCAGACAGCTCTACTCTATGCTCGGACAAGGCATTATTCATTATCCCCAGGATGTGAGTACGACCAGCTAAAGCTTGCTCTAAAGCTTGCTCCATAATTTCACTGGTAATCCCGCTTGTTTTAATATCCATTTGTAATGCCGTAATGCCATTTTCAGTACCTGCGACTTTAAAGTCCATATCACCAAGATGATCTTCATCACCTAAAATATCGGTCAATACTGCAAAACGTTCGCCTTCTTTAATTAAGCCCATAGCAACACCCGCAACTGGCGCTTTTAAAGGCACTCCGGCATCCATAAGTGCTAAGCTTGCACCACAGACAGTAGCCATTGAGCTTGAACCATTCGATTCAGTGATCTCAGATACCACACGTAGCACATAAGGAAACTCTGCAGTTCCAGGCAATACTGCCATTAAAGCACGTTTTGCTAAGCGGCCATGGCCTATCTCACGACGCTTAGGACTGCCAACCATGCCGGTTTCGCCTACAGAATAGGGAGGGAAGTTATAATGCAGCATAAATCGGTCTCTACTTTCCCCGTTAATGCCATCTAGAATTTGTGCATCTCGGTCATTGCCTAAAGTTGCAACAACTATAGCCTGGGTTTCACCTCTAGTGAACAAACAAGAACCATGGGTTCGTTCCAGAAATTTAGTACGAACAGCAATAGGTCGTACTGTTTTATGATCACGGCCATCAATTCTAGGCTCGCCATCAAGTATGCGATTACGCACTGTAGTTCGTTCTAAATCGCCAAAAATCGCAGCAATAACCTCAGCTTTTAGCTCGTCATTTGCCGTCATTAAAGCATTACAAGTTTGCTCTTTTAATTCACCCAGGCGCTGGTATCTTTCTTGCTTGTCTTTAATAAGGTATGCAGCCTCAATATCAGTTTTAGCCATAGCACTGATTTGAGCTTGCAAATTGGCATCGACTTCAGCAGGCATCCAATTCCAGCGTGGCTTCCCTGCTAATGCAGTCAATTCTTCTATGGCTTTAATGACACTTTTCATCATTTCATGGCCAAAAACAATTGCGCCGCGCATGATGTCTTCACTGAGTTCTTTGGCTTCAGATTCAACCATCAAAATTGCATCATGGGTACCAGCAACCACTAGATCCAGTTGGGATTGTTCCAGATCTTTTCTACTGGGATTTAATAAATAAATGCCCTCTTTGTAACCAACGCGTACAGCACCGATAGGACCATCAAAAGGCACCTGAAAGAGCAAGTGCAGCTGAAGCACCAATCATGGCAAGTATGTCAGAAGAAACTTCCGGATTCAGTGCCAGTACTGTTGCAATAATTTGCACTTCTTTTCTGAAGTTATCTGGGAATAAAGGCCTAATGGGTCTGTCGATTAAACGTGAAATCAGCGTTTCATTTTCACTAGGTCTGCCTTCACGCTTGTTGAAACCACCAGGAATTTTACCGACAGCATAAAATTTTTCTTGGTAATTAACCGTCAGTGGGAAAAAACTGTTGTTTTCGCCACCTTCTTTTTTAGCTACTGCTGTCACCAATACTTGAGTGCCATTCATACTGACCAACACAGCGCCATCGGCCTGACGCGCGATCTCACCAGTTTCTAAAACCAGGGTATGCTCGCCAAATAAGATTTCTTTTGTAATTTTAGCCACGTAATCTTCCTCAATTAATTAAGGATCCTGCCCGAAATAAGGTCCTGTTTTAGCATCTTCGCGCTAACAACAGGACCTTAATTTCGGACCGATCCTCATAGTGAAAAAAAAGGCGCAGAAATCTGCGCCTTTTATTATTGTATGTATCTGATACGACTCGTTAGAGGGCAGAATCTTAACAATCAATAAGAATCTCTCAATCCCAAACTTTGAATTAATGTTTTATAACGTAACTGGTCACTGCGTTTCAAATATTTTAATAATTTACGACGCTTGTTAACCAATGATTGCAAGCCACGTCGTGAATGAAAATCTTTTTTATGTGCTTTAAAATGTTCAGTTAAATATTTGATGCGGCCAGTAATTAAAGAGACCTGAACTTCAGGTGAACCAGTGTCTTTATCGGCACGTTTATATTCATTAACAATTTCTGCTTTTTCTGCGCTGTTTAGCGACATTGTATGCTCCTGGATCTATATGAATCATTTTAAGGGTGACATTCTACCAAGGCCTATCCAACGAAACAAGTACTAGAAACAAATTCGTGCAAATAAACTCAAAATGAATGTGTTCTACTACTGAGACGCCATATGAAAAGACAACAAGCGCTTTGCTTTTATATCCCCATTGCTTTGTTGTTCGCCCAAACCGATAAACTGCGAATGCTTGTCATAAAGCCGCACACAAGCCGCCACTTCAATATTCGCACTACCCATAACCACACGACCCTGACGAATAATGAGTACGTCCTCGTCAGACAAAACAACTGGCATTAAATAATCAACTGCTTTATCCATGGGAATTAAACAATCCATTTTTTGTGACAGCGACATACTCTCTATTTCATCAAGTGTGTACATAGGCATGCCTTCAAATCCTGAAGTATAACGTCGGTGTAAGCGCGTAACGTGAGCACCCACCCCTAAAGCATCACCAATGTCTTCAACCAAATTGCGGATGTAGGTGCCCTTACTGCAGGTGACCGTTAATGAAAAGTTACTGCCATCAAAGTGTTCCAGTTGCAACTGACTTATTAAAATGGGTCTGGCTTGACGCTCAATGTCTACACCCTCGCGAGCATAACGATATAAAGGCTTGCCTTTGTGTTTTAAAGCAGAAAACATCGAGGGAACTTGATTGCTACTGCCTCGGTACTGTGCTAACACGGCAGAAAGTTCGGACTCTGCAATACTGAAGTCGTCAGCGGTGGCGATAACCTCACCCATAGCGTCAGCAGTATTGGTTTTAATACCCAACAAACCAGTAGTCTCATAGCACTTGTCTGCATGTAACAGATAATGACATATTTTAGTTGCTTCACCAAAACAAACCGGCAGCATGCCTGTAGCTAAAGGATCCAAACTACCAGAGTGTCCCGCTTTTTTAGCCCCATAAAGGCGCTTTGCTTTTTGTAAGGCGGTATTGGAGGTAATCCCTTGGGATTTATTTAGTAATAAAATGCCATCCATAGGGATCTTTAGGTTATTCGCTGTCATCTTTATCAGATTCTGCACTGACTACTTTATCAATTAACCGACTTAAGCGCTCACCATATTCTATTGATTCATCATAAATAAAATGCAGCTGTGGAACGGTTCGTAACGTAATACTGCGTGCTAATGCTGAGCGCAAGTAGCTGGCCGCAGCATTTAAAATTGTCACTGCTACAGCCTTCTCTTCATTAAGAACAGTAAAATAGACTTTAGCATGTCCTAAATCAGCAGCCACTTTAACTGCCGAAATAGTGACCAAACCGGCTAAGCGTGGGTCTTTGACTTCTTGTGGAATAATCTGAGCTAATTTTCTTTGGATCATCTCAGCTATTCGGTCAGTGCGTTTAAAATTATTACTCATAGTTATAAGTCACGCTTGATTTCAACTGTTTCATACACTTCAATGAGATCGCCGGTTTTGATGTCATTATAGTTCTTCACACCAATACCGCATTCAATGCCTTGACGCACTTCAGACACATCATCCTTAAATCGTCGCAGAGACTCTAGAGTACCCTCATAAATAACGACGTTAGAACGCAGTACCCGTATGGGGTTGTTGCGTTTAATGGCGCCTTCTATAACCATACATCCAGCGATTGCACCAATTTTGGGTGATTTAAAGACATCACGTACTTCAGCAATTCCAGTAATCTCTTCTTTAAATTTAGGTGCCAGCATGCCGCTTAAAGCGCCTTTAATTTGATCGACAATATCATAAATAACACTAAAGTAATGCAGCGCTACTGATTCTTGTTCAGTCAGTCTTTTAGCACCGGCATCAGCTCTTACGTTAAATCCGATTAAAATTGCATTGGACGCGATAGCTAAATGCACATCAGATTCCGTAATACCACCTACACCGCTTGAAATGACAGCCACATTAACTTCATCATTGGATAAATTCACCAGCGCATCTGAAATGGCTTCTAACGAACCTTGTACGTCAGCTTTTAATACTATATTTAAAGCTTTAGATTCAGTCGCAGTCATATTTTCCATAATGCCTTCAATGGAAGACTTTTGACGTCGAGCCAATTTAACATCCCGGAATTTACCTTGGCGGAATAAAGCAACTTCTCGTGCTTTTTTCTCATCAGGAACAACAACTGCCTCATCACCAGCGTGAGGAATTGCAGACAGTCCAAGTACTTCTACAGGAATGGATGGACCAGCACTGTCAACTGGAGCGCCATTGTCGCCAACTAAAGCGCGGACGCGGCCATATTGAAAACCTGCCAATAAAATATCACCCTTACGTAAGGTACCGCTCTGAACCAATACGGTTGCAACAGGCCCGCGGCCTTTATCCAGCCGTGATTCAATAACAACGCCTTTGGCAGCACCATCTACTAAAGCAGTTAATTCCAAGACCTCTGACTGCAGTAGGATCGCATCTAAAAGAGCGTCTATACCCAGACCAGATTTCGCAGAAATACTGACAAACATCGTATCGCCACCCCAAGCCTCGGGAATCACTTCGTGAGCAGTTAACTCATGCATAACGCGTTCTGAATCTGCGTCTGGCTTGTCCATCTTATTAATAGCAACAATAATAGGTACTTTTGCTGCTTTTGCATGCTGAATGGCTTCAATGGTTTGAGGCTTCACACCATCATCGCCAGCGACAATCAAGATCACAATATCCGTTGCCTGAGCACCACGTGCACGCATTGCAGTGAATGCAGCATGACCTGGTGTATCTAAAAAGGTAACGTCACCCTTAGGCGTGCTGACGTGATAAGCACCTATATGCTGTGTAATACCTCCAGCTTCGCCAGAGGCAACCTTGGTTCGACGAATATAATCCAGTAATGACGTTTTACCATGATCCACGTGACCCATTATAGTGACTACTGGGGCTCTGGATTCAGTATTAATACCTTTGGATATGGCCTCATCTAAGCCAACTTCAATGGCATCATCTTTAATAAGTCGTGCTTTATGACCCATTTCTTCAACAACGATCAGCGCTGTTTCTTGGTCAATTACTTGGTTGATTGTTGCCATGGCACCCAATGTCATCATAACTTTTATGACTTCAGCCACCTTAACCGACATTTTTTTCGCAAGCTCTGCAACCGTTATAGTCTCAGGTATCAGAACTTCTCTTACCATGGGTGTTGTGGGTAATGCAAAACCATGCGTTAAGGACTCTTCGGCCTCTAGATATTTTTCAGATTTTTCTGAGCCTTTACGCTTTTTAAATTTAGAGCGATTGCCACGTCGGTGCGCATCTTGCTCATCATCGCCACGCTCAAAGGTTTGGTTCTTGGATTTCTTCTTAGCCTTTTTAAATTCGGCTGATTCAGCTTCGGTTTTTGTCTGCTCTGTATGTTTCTTTTTATTATTTTTATCAACCGATTTAACTTCTTCTTTTGCAGAAACACCAGGTTTAACTTTTGCATGAGTCACAGCATCAGAGGACTCAGAAGCAACCAGCTCCAGTGTATCTACTGCAAGTGCTGCAATTACATCTTGCGCCACTGCATCAACAGATTGCTCTTGTTCAATAGCAGCCTCATCTGGCACAGGCATTGCAAGTGCGGCATCAGCAATGGTTTCTGTTAAGTCAGGCGCGTCAACGTGAATGATTTCATCAATTTCAATGATCTCATCTTCAACTATGGGTTGCTCTATCAAGCTGCTGCGTTTAACAAAGGTTTTTTTCTTACGAACTTCAATATTAACTGTTTTACCACTATGAATATCATGCCCAACGGTAACTTGAGACAAGCTTTTACGTCTTAATGTTATTTTTTCTGGAGCTGTACCTATACTTCGCACAGAACTGCTCTTCAAGTGATTGAGTAAGATCCGCTTTTGATCTTCATTCACAGTCTGTTGATCATCATTAAAAGACAATCCTGCTTCCTGTAACTGGTTCAATAAGCGCTCTAC
Source organism: Legionellales bacterium (assembly GCA_044445305.1). Taxonomy (GTDB): domain Bacteria; phylum Pseudomonadota; class Gammaproteobacteria; order Legionellales; family Legionellaceae; genus Legionella. The sequence goes on from JBIODT010000039.1 coordinate 12,984, forward strand.
CGGAATACCAACGACTTGAGCTAATTGTTTGACCGTCACATCCGCCATATTTTAATCCCCTTTCAGCAACCTTATTTAAGGCTGCATTTATTCTAAATACTTCTTGCACCACATTGGTGTCTTTCTTGTTGAAACCACAGTTTTTATAAAAACCATGGCTCTCTAGCCTTCATAATTAAAGCACCAGCTTGTTCTTCAGTAATGCCTTCAATTTCTAATAATTCATCTACAGATTGTTCAGCCAAATCTTCTACAGTCGAAATTCCTTTGCTTGCCAATTTATTAGCCAGCTCTTCTGTCATTCCTTCCATAGTCACAAGGGACTCATCAGGCGAACCTGGTAATCCTTTGCCCGAAGTAAGCGCCATAGTCAGTAAAGTATCATTGGCTCTATTTCTTAATTCCTCAACAATTTCTTCATCAAAGTCATCTATGGCCAGCAATTCATCTTTAGGCACATAAGCAACTTCTTCCAGTGTAGAAAAACCATGCGCAACCAACAATGCAGCGACTTCTTCATCTATCTCTAGTGCATTGGTAAATAACTTAATAATTTTACTCGATTCTTCTAAGTTCTTGTTTTCAAACTCTTCTACAGTCATCACATTCAAAGTCCAACCTGTTAACTGGCTGGCGAGTCGCACATTTTGTCCATTGCGTCCAATAGCTTGAGACAATTGATCTTTTTCTACAGCCAAATCCATAGTATGACTGTCTTCATCTACAACTATAGAGGATATGTCTGCCGGAGCCATGGCATTAATAACCAACTGAGCAGGATTGTCATCCCAGAGAATGATATCAACACGTTCACCACCAAGCTCACTGGAGACGGCTTGAACACGGGCACCACGCATGCCCACACAGGCGCCAATCGGATCAATACGACCGTCATTGGTTTTTACAGCAATTTTAGCTCGATTTCCAGGATCACGGGCTGCAGTTTTAACATCGATGATGTTTTCGCCAATTTCTGGAACTTCAATACGAAATAACTCAATCAGCATTTCATTGCGTATCCGACTTACATACAGCTGCGGTCCACGCACTTGAGAGCTGAGCTCATACAAATAAGCACGCACCCGGTCATTAGTCCTAAACATTTCATTAGGCAACATTTCATTGCGTGGTAGAAAAGCTTCTGCCTTGCCACCCAAATCAATAATAATGTTATCACGAGTCACTTTTTTAACAGTACCATAAATCAATTGACCCAATTTGCTTTTAAATTGTTCAATGACTAAATTGCGTTCTGCTTCTCTTACTTTTTGCATAATAACTTGGCGAGCAGCTTGTGCTTCAATCCTGCCAAACTCGATGGAAGGTATAAGATCCTCTATACGCTCACCAACATCAATCGAAGGGTTTCGTTCTTGGGCTTGTGCTGCTGTTAACTGATGGTCTGGAACTTCCAAATCATCGTCCTCAACTACATCCCAATATCTGAACGTTTCATATTCACCTGTACGAGGATCCAATTTAACGCGTATACCGACGTCAGCGCCAAAGGTTCTGCGTGTTGCAGACTCCAATGCGGCCTGAATGGCTAGTATGATGACTTCTTTACTAACTCCTCTTTCATTCGATAACGCCTCAGCAACTAATAACAATTCTTTGCTCATTGTTCGCCTCTCTAAACTGTCAAATTTGATTTCACAATATTTGAATACAGTAGTTCTTGATGTTTGTTGTTTATTTCCAGCACCAACATAGCTTCTGATGCAGAGACAATAGTACCCAACAGCTTACGTTTGCCATCTACAGGCTTATAAGTTTTAAGCTTAACAGTTTGTCCAATATAAAGCTGATACTGCCAGCTATGAAATAAAGGCCTGGGAATACCTGGCGATGAGACTTCTAAACTATAATTACCTGGAATCGGGTCTTCTACATCCAGCAACGCGCTGACCTGGCTACTTACCTTTTGGCAATCCTCAATCCCTATTCCATCTGCTTTATCTATATATATTCGCAGTAATGAATGTTTGCCCTGGGAAAGGTATTCACAACCCCAAAGTTCATATCCCATGTCACGTATAGTAGGAGAAAACAGCAGTTCTAATTCATTTTGCATCATAAAGGAGCGCACCCGAAATAACTTCCTATTCTTGCATCAAATCCAGTCATCATCTTGATGCGTTCGGGTCTTGAAAAAAGCTCAATGTACATCTGTACAGCTTCATTTTTTCAAGACCCGAACGCATCAAGCTAATAGCCAGCTTCGCGCAAGAATAGGAAGTTATTTCGGGCGCGATCCTAATTATTTACTAAAAGAAAGGGGCTTGTGTCAGGATCAATAAATGAATAGGATCCAAACAGTACCCAATTGTACATAATAAAAAACCCCATAAATGGGGTTCTAATGTAGTGGTAGCGGGGGCAGGATTTGAACCTACGACCTTCGGGTTATGAGCCCGACGAGCTACCATGCTGCTCCACCCCGCGTCAACTGGAGCCAATTATAGATGCTATTATTA
>JBIODT010000040.1:0-15098 GCA_044445305.1 Legionellales bacterium
CTACAGGATTCATCATTGCCAGTGAAGTACATAGCGACAACTGGGAGCTGCTGTATCGATTTCGTGATGCGGGTTTTGGGCTTGCTAACCATACCTGGTCACATGCTAATTTGAATAGGGTTACAGCCAAAGAGTACATCAATGAAATTCACAAAGCTGATGCCCTGCTGTTGCCCCTTCTTACCCAACCCAAATATTTTCGTTACCCGTATTTGGCAATGGGCACAGGAGACAAACAAGCAGAGATACGCCATTATCTTGCGAAAGAGCACTATCAAATTGCACCCATCACAACCGACAGTAAAGATTTTATCTTCAACCAATGTTTATTTTCTGTACCTGAACTGGGCCGGCGTAATTATTTTGATGAGTTAAAACCCTTTTATCTGGATTTTATTTGGCATCAAACGTTGCGTGCACAAGAGCAGTCACGTGCGCGAGGCAATCCAGATCAAGCGCAAATCTTATTAATCCACGCCAATTTACTCAACGCCTATGCGTTGCCAGACATTATCAAGATGTACAAGCAACGCGGTTATACTTTTATCAGTTTAAATAAGGCCTTAAATCCGTAAGGAATGTGACCGGAATAACAGGAAGTTATTCCGAATCAATGCTCTCTAGTCGCACAAAATTGAATCTTTGGATAGCGCTCTTCAGCCATAACCAAATTCACTCTGGTTGGGGCTAGATACATGAGCGTGTCACTGCCATCTAAAGCCAAATAATCAAAGGCTTTAACACGAAACTCGGCCAGCGCCTTATCGTCTTCAGCATAAACCCAGCGCGCAGATGCAACACTCACCGATTCATAAACACAATCCACCTTGTATTCGTGTTTCAATCGATGCGCTACCACATCAAATTGCAACACACCTACTGCGCCCAAAATCAATTGATTGCTGTTTAACGGCCTGAATACCTGAGTTGCACCCTCTTCTGATAATTCAATTAAGCCTTTCAGTAAGGCTTTGCTTTTCAATGGATCTCTTAAACGCACCAAACGAAACAACTCTGGCGCAAAATTAGGAATGCCTGTGAATTTCAGCTGCTCGCCTTGGGTAAAGGTGTCACCAATACGAATGGTGCCATGATTATGTAAACCAACGATATCACCAGCTAAGGCTGTTTCAGTATGAGAGCGGTCGCCTGCCATAAAAGTTAAAACATTGGCTATTTGCACCTCTTTGCCAATACGCAAATGACTCAGCTTCATGCCTTTTTTATAAGAGCCAGAACAAACACGTAAAAAGGCTATCCGGTCTCGGTGTTTGGGATCCATATTGGCCTGAATTTTAAAAACAAACCCGGTAAAGGCCGCTTCATTGGGAGGCACAGTGCGATCTTGGGTTGCACGTGGTTGAGGGCCAGGGGCATATTTGACAAAATCATCCAGCAATTCCTTAATACCAAAATTATTAATGGCTGAACCAAAATAAACTGGGGTCATTTTTCCTGCTAAATAATCTTGCAAATTAAATTCATGTGAAGCGCCTTTCACCAATTCAATTTCATCACGCAGCTCTTTAGCACTGTCGCCAAGCAATTCATCAAGTAGCGGGTTGTTCATGCCTTGAATCCGCGTGGCATCTTGCTTTTGTGCATTCTTTCCGTGCTGGTAAAGATAAACCACATCTTCATAACGGTGGTAAATGCCCTTAAAGCGTTTTCCCATACCTACAGGCCAGGTAATAGGCGCACACTGGATACCCAAGACCGATTCTACTTCATCCAGCAAGTCTATGGGCTCACGTCCTTCACGATCCAGTTTGTTGATAAAGGTCATGATCGGCGTATCACGCAGACGACAGACTTCCATCAATTTAACGGTTCTGTCCTCAACCCCTTTGGCCACGTCAATAACCATTAAGGCGGAATCAACCGCAGTTAAGGTTCTGTAGGTATCTTCAGAAAAATCCTCATGCCCTGGCGTATCCAATAAATTAATAACATGTTGGTTATGAACAAACTGCATCACGGAAGTAGTAATTGAAATCCCGCGCTCCTTCTCCATCTCCATCCAATCTGATGTTGCATGCCGGTCTGCTTTGCGCCCCTTAACAGTTCCAGCCATTTGAATGGCACCGCCAAATAAAAGTAATTTTTCAGTTACCGTGGTTTTACCTGCATCAGGATGCGAAATAATGGCAAAGGTGCGTCTTTTATTAAAGTCTTGATAAAAATCAGACATAAGGATCTCTAATATAATGTGGTCAAATGATACGGATTCTAAGCTAAAAAAAATAAAGTAACAATCCGCTTTGTTAATTAAACACAAAGTGTTCATAACTTGGTCTACAATCTAAATTACTATCTAAGGAGTTTGCTATGAGATGGAATACATTAATCAGTCCATTAGTATTGTTACCTTTGTATGCTTTTAGTCAATCAAACAACAACTCTGAAACCATGAAGTTTTATCAAAATCCCATCAATAATAATTCCATAGTGAAGCATTACTCTAATGAATCAAAAAAGAACATCGAATTAAACACCCTCACACGAACCATTGATTATCCCACGCAAGTCATTCGTATCAAAGGCAATATGACTGAACTTCAATTAACTTGCGAACAAGTCAATGATCAAATTGAAAAAACACTGTTAGACCATATCACCAGCGACAAATTCACTTACAATACTTTTATCTATTGTAGTTACGATCCTGAGACCCGATACGCAACCCAATTTGGCATCAACAGTTATTTTGATCCACTGAGTGATGTGGCTGTTGATTATTTAAAGACCTTTCTAGCGGAATACAATGACTCGGATTTAATGGGCACGAAACTACAAATTGAATCGGCCAAGGGCCTGATTGTCGCCTTCAATCTTACGGCAGGAACCAAGAAAAATCCGGATACACCGCCGTTTGTAGTGTACCGTCAAGATCGCAGTAATTATTTCTTTAAAAGCAATTATGCCATGAGAAGCCAGTTACTTCCTGATATTTATGACAATTTTTTCTCTAACGATCCCGAGAAAGTTTTACCATTCTTAGACAGATGGCTGTTTTCTCATGCGGGAAACCTTTATAAAGCGGTTTTAAGAGATTCTAATTATGTTGAACTACAACCCGAAAAAATCTTCCTAATGGAGCATGGAGCGGATATTTTTGTATCCAGCTTAAGACATTATTTCAATCATAACTGTAGTAAATATGAAAACCATAGGTGTTTAAAAAATGGGTAGTTAGAATTTGATCAATGAGCTTGGTAATATTGATGATAACGAACTAGCCGATTTTAGGTCTGCTTATTTCAAAACTCAAATTGCTGACCATCAGTATTTATTTGTTGCATTTATATGTAAATTGTAATTTACATAATCGACATTAATAATAAATTAACATATAATATAATTAACTTGAAAAATTGATTTTAAGGAAATTTCAACATGCCAAATATACTGTATTGGTCAGAAGTTCTCACAAAAAAAGAACTTGAAGGTTATAAATTGGCGATAAATAAGATGTGTACTAACTGGAAGAATAGTTGTGTGGTAAAATTAAAGGAAATCCCATGTTATTCGTATCCACTTAATAGTAAGGACCGCTTATTGTTCAATTTTATTGAAGTAAGAGGGAAAGCACATTTAATTTTTCTAGCACATAGGAATACAGAGTTCATCCATCATTATCATCGTCCCCTCTTACTATTGGAACCTTTATTTAGATATCTTGAAAATCATCCTGTTAGTGACATTTCTTTGTCTTCATTACTTGAAGGAGCCACTTTTGATAATATGATGGCACTTGATTCAAATTTTGATATAGTGGAAGAAGATGTTATATCTTCAGCCGCTAGTGCTGAACATATAAGTCACTATACTTACAGTCGTGACTACTTCTATCAGAAGGTAGAGGAAGAAGATGATGATGATTCACCTGATCCAGAAAGACCTAAACTTGGGAATAAACCATAGTATGAAAGCGCGTAGCCTTGATGCAGCGCAGCGTAATCAAGGTTTCCATTTAAATGGTTAACACCTTGATTACGCTGCGCTGCATCAAGGCTACGCTATCCACCTAAAAACAGCAGATTGTGACCGCTTTTTACATGCACTCTTATCCAAATTCCAAGCCATCATCAAAGGCTTCAAAAAACCCAAGCACCCTAGTGTCTGAAACCAAATGCAACTGTGGCGGATCCCATTGTGGGTTTTTATCTTTATCAATCAATAAAGCCCTAACCCCTTCATAAAAATCACGCCCTTGCATAAAGTGACGCGCCAAATCATAATCTATTTTTAAACATTCAGCTAAAGACAAGTCTTTGGTCTTTTGCAGTTGTGCCAAAGTTACTTTGAGACTTAATGGGCATTTTTTTTCCAGCAGGCTATCAACCTTCGCCGCCCAAGCCAGACCAATATTTTGCAAAGACGCCCTTATCAATTCTACCGTCGGCTGTGAAAAACAACGATCAATTACAGGTAAAACCGTGCTCAAATCGGTTTCTGCGTGCGCCATAGCATGAGTGAGCAAGCAAGCATCGACTCGAGCATGAGCATTGGTTGACAAATCTTCATTCAATAATGCCGTGACCAATTGAGGCATATTTTCTGAGCGTACCGTTTGTTTGACAAGCCCTGCCTGCAGTGCATCTTGTGGGTCTAATCGATTACCAGTTAAACCCAAATACAAGCCTAAATGACCTGGACAGCGGTTTAATAAATAACTGGCACCAATATCTGGGAAAAAACCGATGCTGGTTTCAGGCATGGCAAAAACAAAACGCTCACAGGCTACAGGATGACTTCCATGCAGAGCGACCCCTACGCCGCCCCCCATAACCATGCCATCAATTAATGAAATGTAAGGCTTCCCCAAATGATGAATAAAATGATTTAAACGGTACTCATGCCAAAAAAACTGCGTCTGCTGTGAATCATGTGCTTTGCCCGCGTTATACAACCAACGCACATCGCCACCGGCACAAAAGGCATTACCGGGGGCTGCGCGCAGCAGTACGGCGTGAATGGAATGGTCCTCTTTCCACAATTGCAGTTGCTTTTGCATTGCCAGTATCATCGTTAAAGTCAGCGCATTAAGGGCGTTGGGTCTGTTTAAAGTGATGAATCCTATTTGACCTTCTTGGGAAAAAAGCACCTCTTCAAGCATGATTAAACCCCTTTAAACTCAGCGGGTCGCTTGCCAAGGAACGCTGCAACACCCTCTTTCTTGTCAGCACTTGCGCATACTTTAGAAAAATGAACGGCTTCCAAATGCAAGGCATCACTCAAAGACAGGTCATAACCATGATCAACCACTTCCATGACCGACGCAATGGCCAAAGGCGCCATGCTTAAAATGCCCTGTAACATGTTTTTTCCGCGTTCTAATAAAACTTCAGGCTCCACGACTTCACTCACCAAACCCCAATTCAAAGCAGTTTCCGCATTAATAAAACGGGCAGTCAAACACAAGTCCAAAGCCCGTCCTTTACCAACCAGGCGCGCCAATCGCTGTGTACCACCATAACCGGGAATAATACCTAATTTTACCTCTGGTTGACCAAACTGCGCCTTAGTTGAGGCAATGCGCAACGTTGTTGCAATGGCCAACTCACAACCACCCCCAAAAGAAAATCCATTCACTGCAGCCAGAGATGGTTTCCCCATGGTTTCCAAGAGCCTAAACACCTCTTGCCCATAACAGGCAAATTCATATCCCGTCTGCGCTGTACATTCAGCAAGTTTATTAATATCCGCGCCAGCACAAAAAGCCTTACCAGCGCCAGTTATCATCAAAGCTTTGACCTTTACATTGGCTTTAGCAGCAGTAAATAATTCGGCCAACGCATTTAATACTTCCGTACTGAGGGCATTGAGCTTCTCTGGTCGGTTCAAAGTCACCGTCAAAATACCGGAACTGTCCAATTCTTGTTCTATTAAATTCATTAATTAACTCCTGTTATACAATAAAATACGTTTCATCCAAACTTGCTTTTGCAATAATTTCCCGCATGATTTCATTAGTTCCTTCAAGAATTTGATGCACGCGCAAATCTCTAAATATTCGTTCTATCTGATAATCACGTAAATAACCGTAGCCGCCATGCAACTGCATTGCCTTATCACTGATGCGAAAAGCCACGTCAGTAGCCAATCGTTTGGCCATAGCACAATACATGGGGGCATTTACATCATTATTATCAATGGCGGTGGCAGCGCGATAAACCATCAATCGTGCGGCTTCATAGTCCGTTAGCATGTCTGCAAAATAAAAGCGTAAAGCTTGCATTTGCGTCAAGGGCTTACCAAATTGTTTGCGCTCATGCATGTAGGATTGGGTCAAGCGCAAACAAGCCAAGGCACCGCCCAGAGAACAAGAAGCAATATTAACGCGCCCGCCGTTTAAAGCACTCAATGCTATTTTAAACCCCATGCCCTCATCACCAACACGATTGGCAATGGGAATACGACAATTCTCAAAATAAATCATAGCGGTTGGTTGGTTGCGCCAACCCATTTTCTTTTCCAATTTGCCAAAGCTTAAACCTGGGGTGTTGTTTTCAATGAGCAAACAGCTGATGCCATGGTGTGATTCATCCCCTGTGCGCACCATGCACAAATAAACATCACTAACAGAGCCCCCTGAAATAAAGGCCTTGGCGCCATTCAGCACATAACAGTCGCCATCTTTGACGGCTTTGGTTCTTAATGATGCCGCATCCGATCCGGCTTCTGGCTCAGTTAAACAATAGCTGGCCAGCACATCCATAGAGGTTAATTTAGGCCCCCACTGGGCGCGCAGTGCAGGATCGGCATAGCGATCAACCAAAGAGGCAACCATATTATGAATGGAAAGATAAGCACTGGTAGAAATACAACCTGTGGCCAACTGCTCAAAGACTAAAGCCGCATCCAAACGGGTTAGCTGTGCACCACCTATGTCTTCCTTAACCACCATGCCAGCCATGCCTAAACCAGCGGCCTCGCGTAAAATATCTATTGGGAAATGGCCGTGTTCATCCCAACTGTCAGCCATAGGCGCGAGCTTGTTACGTGAAAATTCTGCGGCCATCTCGCGAAAGGCCTCATGTTCTGCCGTGAATTGAAAATCCATAACTGTCCTTGAACTATGTGCCGTGATTTCTAAGACCTATTGTACTGAAAGTTAAAGTGGTATTATATCCCTCGTACGACTCATGAGCGGTTTTTCATACGACTCTTTCTACAAAAAACAACAAGAATAATCACATGCAACCATTAGCGCAATCATCAACTGCAAATAAAAATGCCCTTACGGTATTAAAGGACTATTTTGGCTTCGATTCATTCAGAGCGCCACAAGAAGAAATAATTAATGACGTGATTGCCGGGCATGATGTGCTGGTCCTGATGCCCACAGGCGGCGGAAAATCCCTTTGTTATCAAATTCCTTCTTTGGTCCGTCCTGGAGTGGGCATAGTTGTATCGCCGCTGATTGCTTTAATGGAAGACCAAGTCACTGCACTTAAACTACAAGGAATTCGCGCAGCGCACTACAACTCTTCTTTAAATTCTAGTGAAGCCAGACAAGTCCTGGCACAATTGCATAACGATGAATTGGATTTACTGTATGTGGCACCTGAGCGACTGCTTAGCAGCTCATTTTTAGAGCGTCTGAGCGAGTGTCATATTGCCTTGTTTGCCATAGACGAAGCCCATTGTGTGTCACAATGGGGACATGATTTCCGACCCGAGTATGCCGCTTTAGGTTTATTAAAAACCCATTTTCCAGAAATTCCGATAATTGCCTTAACAGCAACCGCAGACAAACAAACACGCCAGGACATTGTTGTTAAATTAAAATACGCACCAAAAAAATACGTGGCCTCGTTTAACAGACCCAACATTCATTATAAAGTAGTTCCTAAAACCAACGCAGCCAAACAATTAAACCAATTTTTACAATCAGAAACCCAACAATCAGGCATTGTTTATTGTGGTACGCGCACGGGCGTAGAAAAGCTGGCAGAAAAATTACAAGAAATGGGATTTAAAGCCCGCGCCTACCATGCAGGCCTGCCACACAGCGAACGACGCGAAGTACAAAATTTATTCCGACATGATCGCATTGACATAGTGGTGGCAACCATAGCCTTTGGTATGGGGATAGACAAACCCAATGTCCGCTTTGTAGTTCATCATGACCTACCTAAAAACATCGAAGGCTATTATCAAGAAACAGGCAGAGCCGGTCGTGATGGCTTACCAGCCCAAGCGCTGTTACTGTATAATGCAGCCGACTGCGCGCGACTGCGATCCTGGATTGCAGACACAGCTCATGATGAGCAAAGACGCATCGAAACCAGTAAATTAAACCACATGCTGGCCTTTGCTGAAGCCTCTCATTGCCGACGTCAAATACTACTGCGTTATTTTGATGAACCTTGCGATACAGCATGCAGCTATTGTGATGTCTGTGACTCACCTCCAGTAAAAGCCGACGCAACTGTAGAGGCGCAAAAATTATTGTCTTGTATTTACAGGCTGCGCCAAAGTTATGGCATGATTCATACCATAGACGTACTACGAGGCAGTGTTTCAGATAAAATAAAACAAGCAGGTCATGATCGCTTAAGCACCTTTGGCATAGGCAAAGACAAGTCCGTCCACTACTGGCGGCAATTAACCTGGCAACTCATTCACCAGGATTATTGCCTGCAAGACATCAGTCATTTTAATGTATTGAAACTAACGCCAAAAGCCATTCCTCTATTAAAAGGGGAAGAACAAATCGAGCTGACTATACCTAATAATGATCTCACTGGAACTAAAAAGAAAAGCAAAGAACGCAGCACAATCAAACCCACCAGCAGCCCTCTATTTGAACTTTTACGCACGCTGAGACGCAAACTGGCTGACGAGGAAAACAAACCACCATTTATGATTTTTAGCGATGCAACCTTACATGAAATGACTCAAGCGAAGCCTCAAACAACCGATGAATTACTGGCTGTATCAGGTGTAGGCCAACACAAACTCACCCATTATGGACATCATTTTCTTAAAGCAATAAAAGAGTCTGTATGATGTGATATGAGTGGCACTTCATGATGATTGAACTCACCGACCAGTTAAGTTACTCTTTAATCGGAGGTGTTGACCTTCTATACAATTGCATTCGATTATTGCGTTTTATTTAAGGATAAAAATTATGGATCTAAAAGCATTAGTAGAAGACATTGAAAAAAACATAGGTCTTTTTTCAAAGACATACAAAATAATCGATGAGCACCATCGCATGCAACACGCACAAGACATTCCTTTTGAGAAAAAACCAGCCCAACAGTTTTTAGCAGGATTGGGAGGGATTTCTAACAAAAATGCGCCATTATCAATTCAACAGGGTGTTAAACCCCTAGAAATAGATGAGGACGTTATTATAATTATAAAAGATTTTACAGCATTGTCACCCACCTCTGGATTGAAAATATCAGCCACTCGCATCAACAAACTGCGTCAAAGTGCACAACTATATGTAAATACCAACTTATTTCCTGCGGGCTTGTACAAACAAGCCCTTGAATACAACTTGGTTGACCGACATCCAAACAGCGAATCTGACTACGCGCAAACACACTGGCAAAATCTCGCCGTAGGTGTTTGTCATGCTCAAGAAATTGACTTGCTAGTAAGCGCCACCAACAGCACAACTGGTAAAGCGATTACCACGGTACGCGATGAAGCAATTACCGACGATGCCCCAACAATCCTGCTGCTGTCCAATCCAAGATTGAAATTTAAAGGTGGCATCGCTGCAGCACTCCCTAAAGAAAGGCAAGCTAACTTCATCGAGGGTATGTATCGAAATCTATTTGATGCCACTGTCTCCGAAGGACGCGACTACATTGCCATGCCCGCTGTAGGTATAGGCGCGAGTGGCGGCAAGCCAGCTCAGTATTTTGAAATATTGATGACTGTCGCTCAAGAATACCCTCAATTAAACATTATTTATCATCCTGATGAACATCATAAAGAATTTGATGCTGCGCTGAAGAAAGCAAATCCAGATCTAAAAAATGTAGCCAAAGCAACTAAAAACATCCTCTTTATTGCGGATGCACTCACTAAATCAGGCAAGCCCTGTGCGCTACATTGCTCTGCGGACAGTAATGCTGTCTATGGTCTTTGCGATGTGGGCGGCTCATGGAAAGATGACAAAAAATACACTCTTGAAAAATACATAGGAACGATGACAACAGCAGCATTGAATGGCCGTGGGTTTAATCTCAAAGCGTTCACAAACATCACCGAAAGATACTTGCAAAAACCGCATATTGAGGAAACTTCAACCCGCACTAAAGAAACAAAACCAGATACAGCACCAGTTGTTATTATACCCTCTCCTGCCCTTGCCCAACCTATTCCATCACAGCAACCCCACACACCACCTAGCAGTGATACCAATGCGAAGAAACCCAAACCACCATCAAGTGCAATTCCACTTACAGCGCTTCCGGCTAAATCACAGCAGACTGTACCTAAGGCATCACCACCCATACAAAAAGCCGAACCTTCGTCAATCAAGCCTGGTAATGCTGCATCAGAAAATCATGCCATGAAATCGACTCCAGCAATCACAGCAGCACCACCACCACCAATTACTTTAGCGAGCGCCCCTCCTGCAGCAAGCAACTCACAGACCTTATTCAAACCAGTCAGCATTAAGGAAACAACAACCCAACCCCAAAAACCAACTAAATCCAATCTAAGCAAAGATCAACAAACAGACATCGACAAAATGATTGATAACTTGCAAGGAGAAATAGACAGCTGCTGGCCCTATCCCAATAAAGATCTCAAGAAAATTAAAATAAATGCGCTTAATTTTTTAAAAGTCGAAGCAAAAACACAAACTATTGAACAAGCAATTGCATTGGTTAAACTAAAATTTCCAGAAGCAACCAAGGGCGCCTTTAGCAGTCGAACCGCTGATTTTTTTGACCGACTAAGCCCACCCAATGATCAAAAAAATGCAGTTTTATCTTCATAAGCGTTAATAGATCAAGGCACTAACAAACCATTTGTACAAGAATGCATGCGCCTTCTTGCATTCTTGTACAAATAAACAAAAAACTGAGCGCCATAATGTTAATACAGACCAATCCAGTAACTACCGAACAAATTGCGCTCTTTCTTGCAACAACTGAATTGTTTGCAGAGATACCCAGCCACATATTGAATGAAATGGCGCAATCATTCCAAATAACCTATTTGGCTGGCGATGAAGTGCTTTTTCAGCAAGGTGAAGTGGCTGATTCTTTGTACGTGGTCATGTATGGGTTTATTCATGCCATTCAAGAGCAAAGCGATGGCAACAGAAGGGTTATTGCGGAGATGGGCGCTGGCAGTATTATTGGTGAGATTGCCTGTCTGATTGACGTGACGCGTCTGGCCAGTATTTGTGCTGTCCGTGACAGCATCTTATTAAAAATGACCCGTGACGTTTTTTATGCTTTTTTAGAAAAACACCCCATGACCATCATGGGAATCACGCAGCAATGTATTAGTCGTTTGGTTGCACCTAAAAAACAAAATATAAAAAGCAGTATTACTTGCTTCACCTTAATACCAGCCAGCAATTTTAAAAACTTGGCTGATTTTAGTCATCAATTTATTGAAAAACTATCACAGTACGGTGACATCTTGCTGCTAACACAAAATAGCTTTGATGAAATTCATGGTACAGGCGCGGCCCAAACGTCACTTGATAGTGCTAAAAGTGCCGAGATTATTTCCTGGATCCAAACATTAGAATCAAAATATCGGTTTATTGTTTTTGTTGCAGACCAAATTAACTCCTGGGCTTACCGCTGCTTACGTCAGGCTGATAAAATTTTGTTGGTTGGCCAACTCTCGGATTCACCGCTATTAAATGAATTGGAAAAAGCAGTCTTCTTAAATAAAAAAAGCATGGGCTCCAATGTAGAGCTGGTACTGTTAGCAAATTCTGACACCCAATTAGCCTACGGCACAAAAAACTGGTTTTATCAACGAGATCTGGCCCGGCATTATAATATACGTAGGAATAAAGAGTCCGATATGAATTCTTTTATTCGCTTAATCACGGGTAACGGCATTGGCTTGGTAATGTCAGGAGGAGGGGCCCGTGCTTTAGCGCACATCGGCCTTATTCGAGCGCTGGAAGAGCTTCATATTTCTGTAGATTATATTGCTGGAACCAGTATGGGTGCACTTATTGGCGGTTGTTTGGCATTGGAAATGGACCACCAAACCATACTGGACACCCTTGCGGATCTGTTTCATAAATTCAATAAAAAAATTGATTATACATTACCCATTAGCGCCATTATAAAGGCCAAACTTCTAGGTCAATTAATGCGTAACGGCTATGGTGAACAAACCATGATAGAAGAATTATGGAAAAAATTTTTCTGTGTTTCAACAGACATAAGCGCTAATGAGTTATACGTTCATCAAGACGCTTTACTCTGGAAGGCAATACGATCCAGCATTGCATTGCCCACCATTTTCCCTGCAACCCATGACCGCAACAACCACATTCATGTGGATGGGGGAATATTAAACAATTTACCTGTTGATATTATGTTGGAAAAGATTAATGGTGGCAAAATCATTGCCAGCTCATTACAAATTAGACATCACATACCCACACTGAAATATGAAGACGATACCACTTCAGGTTGGTATTTGTTTTTAAAACACATATTGCTTCCTAAAATATGGCGCATTGAACACAAAAAAAACTTTATAGCACTTACAACAGTAATGCACGAATCAATGCTCCTTGGTAGCAGCAAACACCAGCAAGAAATGGAAAAATTAGCAGATTATAATGTAGTGCTGGATATAGACAACTTCAGTTTGTTGAATTTTAAACCCATCAGAAAAATTGCAGAACTGGGCTATCAGCAGGCAATGCGTGCCTTAGAACATAGCGACTTGACCAAATAAAGAACCCAAGCCAAAGAGATCATAAAACCAACATCTGTAAATTTGTGCTACATTTACATTAAAGATCGCACATTTTCGGAGGTTGTTATGCCTAACTACAAACCAGGTCTCCATAAAGTCAAGGTTAACACCTGGGGTACAAAAGACAAAATCAGTAATGGCTTGGATAACTTCGTAAAACAAGAATTATTCGGTGGGAATAGAGGACATGCTTCAATTGAAATGACGCTACCAATAACCTCGGAAACAAAAAAGTGGATTGAGACGTATTGTATGCAAGAAACACTTGAGGAATACAAGGCAACCTTACCGCTCCGAAAACAACAAACATTAACCTTTAAAAAATATATGCAAGATGCGAAAAAAAGAATTCCCGTTAGACTTATAGAAACTTCTACCACTCTTGCCCATTATAATGCTGATGGCCAGTTGGAAAAAACCGCTGAGCTGGCTTCCGAAACCTCATATTATAAAATTGATTTTAGTTTCTGGCCTGGTGATGGGATTGACTTTTATCTTGCCAAGATAGAAAGCGATATGGTGGATGAACAAGAAGGTCACCATTTTGAATATTCAGAGAGTGCCAAAGAATATCTTCAGCCCGAAGAAAGAATACATAAGGGACAAATTGGCTCCCAAAGCATGACTTATGCGCCAGCAACTATAGCCCATCAAAGAGCTATGAGTAACAAAAATTTTTCAAGAATTGAGCTTGCAGTAGCCTTACAAAAAATACAGAAATCATTGAAGACAGAAGAGGTCTTAATTAAGAAAGTACAAGAATTAAAAACTTCAAAAATTGATGGCAGCCTTGGTTTGATTTGTAAAAACATAGGGTTACAGACCAGTCTGTTAATAAAAGAATTCATGGAGGCCAATCCTGTTAAAAAGAGCGACAAGGTTGATATGGATAAATTTAAAGAATTCTTTATGCGAAAGATAAGCGAACATATTGCTGACTTAGAAGCAAAACAAGCAACTTTGGCTGCAACTATCGAAGACATAGATGACGTTTTAGACGAAAAAGATTATGTCACACGCGGTGTTCCTCCCTACCATACAGTGGACTTACCCTTTGTTACCCAATCAAGTAGGGGATTAAATCCGGAAGCCATGTTGAAAAAAATGAGAGAATTAACGGAACCCGGTGCTCCTAAATTTAATTTGCGTACGAAAAATTGCTCTAAAACAAGCATCGCAATTCTGAAAGCTGGTACCGAACATGACCCATTATTAACACACACAGTAGGTGAAGAGGCCTTAGGTTTTTTTGGCACGCCTCAGCAAGTACTAGGGAATGCTCAAAGGGCCAGAGAAATTATCGCTACAGACAAAAAAAACACTTTATTAACGCGCCTAGCAAATAGCGACATGCTCAATCAAGCAATGGGAGGATTCCTAGCTGAATACATGAAAGGCGATCTTACACGCGGCCAAAAAGCTAAAGCCATAGCAGGAATAGTTGGTATTGGGATTTTAAAAGTGCCTGAGGTTCTCATTCGTGCCGTTATAAATCCTTCACAATCAATAAGTGAGTTAGCCAGTAGCGTTGGAACTGTCTTTAAAAATGCCAATTCGCTGCCATTGAAAATAGGTATTGGGATATTAAGTGCCATCGCAATGGCTGTTCTGGCACCTTTTGCTCTAATTGAGAAAGGTCTTCAAGTAATTACTGCTCCATTTAAGGCTGTGGCTCATTGGATGACCAAAAGACCACCAAGCCCTGAGCTTGATGGCCAAATTGCATATCCCATCGTTTCCGAATATGCAGAGTTTGGGCCTAAAAATGCAACTTACCGTAGTATAATAGCCGGATTGGTAAATGCCCACGTAGCAAAAAATATAAGCGAGCATACGCTTGAAACTTCAGCGAAAAAAACAAGTGCAGTTGATATCTTAACTCAATTTGAAACCGACTTAAAAGACCATCCAGATAAGGTAATTACGCTAAGCGTAAAGGATTTTGATAAGCTAAACAGACATGTGCGAGAAAAAAACGACCCCAATTTAACCGCTCGATTCCAAGCGTGTTGCGAGGACTCCCTGACGCGAGCGAATAAATTATCACCTCATAAACCAGCAGAAGTGGATAAAATTGTGGGGGAAGTCACTCCAAAGCCAACTGAAAGTGCTACCGCCGTAGACGGAGATAAAAACCCACTAATAAATGATGC
>JBIODT010000041.1:0-14483 GCA_044445305.1 Legionellales bacterium
CCTGTTCGGCATACGGCTTTGGAGAAATGCGCTTTTATTTTTTTCCATCGCAAAGAATAGTTACTATCCTCTTGAGGTAGCTCCCAAATGATGTGTAAATGCTCGGGTAAAATAACATAGGCTTTTATTAGAAAGGGGTGACGCTCCTTAACCATGCGAATAGATTCTTTTAATATTGCTATATGTTCAACTAACAACGAAGATTTTCTGTTTTGTAGGGTCAGAGTGAAAAAATAGGTCCCTCCTGTAATAAAATTTCTTCTATAAAACACCATCTTTTTGATTCCATTCAAATTTGATAGGATAGTAATCTTAGTAACTTCAAATGTACATTGTTAAAACCTTGATTACGCTGCGCTGCATCAAGGCTACAAAACAAGGCTCATCGGCGTAGCCTTGATGCAGCGTAATCAAGGTTTTCATTCTCGACTCAGATGGGTACGTCGCTCTTGCATGGTTTCTACGCTGTTGATCACTGTTTGATGGCAGATTTCTCTCATGACTGGAATGTCTTTAAGCGGATGGCCTTGTTGTATGGTGTGGGCTATTAAAAAACTGTCGCGCCAAACTTTTTCATTCTTTTTTTCTTTGGCTTTAAACCACAAAGCTATCCATAGAAAATGAAATTGCCATTGCTCGCGATTCAACTCCATTTCTTCTGCAAAGACGGCCGCCATGGCAGCGTCTAATCGACATATTTTGACACCATTAACAAAGCTACTGTTGTGGTTCACAATTTTATCTACCGAGGGATTTTCCAAATACCAAGACTCGGTGAACTGCTTGTTCTTCAGCCAAGATTTTGAACGCTGCAATGACGCCTCAATAACCTCTTGGGTAAAAGGGGTGATTTGCATGCTAAGCTGTTCAAACAGAGCCTCTATATCCAGTTTTTTAGGCCTTAATCGAACACCTATTAATTCTTGAATTTCTAAAAAATGCAAATGGGGTATAGTGCCTTGCTCAATCATGATGGCCAAAAAATGAGCGACCATCATCTGTAGATAGGACAAATCCACTTCGCGTAAGGTAACACTCTCAGCAAAAGCCTGTTGGTAGTATTCTTTTACTTCTGTTGCGGCAATGCAGGGCGTTAGCCAGGCGTCTTTAATACCCAAACGATACTTGAGTAGCAAACCACAGAGCCTGTTTTTTCTATTCTTGCGCACGTGAATAAAAAGACCTTGCGAGCCGGTGCCATCCACTTCAGTCGCTTTAATGGACAAATTTACCACTGCGGGCTCTGATTCAAAAACCACGCCTTTTTTACGCTGTGTTCTTATCCATTTATTAAAAAATCCGTGGTAGGTTTCTGCATACCATTGTTTTATTGTTTCCAGGCGCGACAGAGACACGGAGGTTAAAGTAACGGCATCCATCATTTGATCTAAGGTCGCCACTGCAATCGCTCTTACCTCTGCTTTAGGGTGAAGTAAAATAAGAATGGCTATGTCCTGCCCTTCATCTATGCTGTATAAATCTACAATTAAGTCAGCAAAAAATTCAGTTGGCATGGCGTAACTTTGAGCAAAAAAATGTTCCGCTATATCAAAAATAGACAGATCGGACAGTTCATGAATCAAATCCCTAATCGAATCCAAATGAGAAAGCTCATTGTCTTCATCCAAAGAGTCGTCTTCATTGCTTGCCAGTTCGAAATAAGCATCCTTTAAGGCCGGCGCTAACTCGACATGCACCTCATAAAAGGAATTCAATATCGGCAACCAGAAACTCAGACTGTGTTTGTTGCTGTTAATAAGTTCTGCCAATTGATTCATCAACAGCAACAGGTTCTTGGCACTGACTTTGTTGTTGCCATCGGTAGCAGCAGCATGCAATTGAGCCACACAAATATCCAGCGCAAAAATACATGCCGAATAAATGGGTGGATCCTCATAAATATGCGCTTCATCCAAGCTGTCAATCAGCGTAATTAATTGCAACGACCATTCTGGGTTCTGGAAAAAAAGCGCATACAACTGCGGATCGGGATCATCATCTTTCTCAATTAAGGCGGCCATTTCCGTAACCAAGCGCAGCAGTTGTGCAGGATCATCGCTCATATTGATTTCAGTACCTGTCTGGGTTTGCCGTCCTCATCTATCGCGACGAAAACAAAGACCCCTTCAGTAACAAGAAATTGCTCCTGTTGCGTCGCAGGGACTGCCCATACTTCAACAGCAATGGTCATTGATGAATTGCCTTGCTTTTCTAAAGTCACATGGCAACTGACCACATCGCCTACATGTACCGGCTTTAAAAAGGACATGGAATTAATGGCCACGGTTGCAACCCGCCCTTGAGCCAGTTTTTTGGCCAAAACGCCTGCAGCCAAATCCATTTGTGACACTATCCAACCGCCAAAAATATCACCATTGGCATTGGTGTCGGCAGGCATGGCTAAGGTTTGAATGGCCAATTCACCTCGAGCAGCCCTAAACATTAGTTTTCACCACGCTTTAATTTAGACAAAGCATCAGCCATGGCGGTATTAAATAGGGTTTTTTGCTTCACAGGCTCTGGCTTTTTAGCTACGACAGGTGGCTTTCTTGGCTCGGGTCGTTTCACTTGCGGTCTTTTATTGGCCGCAGCAGTGCTCACAGACTTTTTCGGTGCCGCTTCTTGTGGACTTTCGTCGCCTAATTTCATGCTCAGTCCGATACGTCTGCGCTCTTTATCAACTTCAACCACCTTAACCTGGACAATATCACCCGCCTTTACCACGGCCCTAGGGTCAGTAATGAAGCGATTGGTCATAGCAGAAATATGCACCAGACCATCTTGATGCACACCTATGTCGACAAAAGCACCAAAATTAGTAACGTTACTCACAACACCTTCAAGGATCATCCCTGGAAGCAACTGACTGATGTCTTCAACACCTTCTTTAAACTGTGCTGTTTTAAATTCAGGTCGGGGATCACGTCCTGGTTTTTCTAATTCACGTAAAACGTCTCTAATCGTAGGTATGCCATACTCGGTATCTACGTAACTGTCTGCATTAACGCTTTGCAGTAGGTCTTTATTACCAATAAGCTGTTGAATGGCCACTTTTTTATCGGCAATGATTTTTTCTACTAAAGGATAAGATTCAGGATGAACACAAGAGGCATCCAAAGGATTGTCACCATTCATGATGCGCAAAAAACCAGCCGCTTGTTGGAAGGCTTTTTCACCCATACGATTAATGTCTTTTAATTGCGCTCTGTTTATAAAGGCACCATGCTCTTCGCGATATTGCACTATGTTTTTGGCTAAAGTGTCATTAAGACCTGAGACACGCGATAACAGCGGCGCTGAGGCAGTATTAACATCGACACCAACCGCATTAACACAGTCTTCGACCACACCATCCAGGCAGCGTGCCAAACGCGCCTGATTGACATCATGCTGGTATTGACCAACACCTATTGCCTTCGCTTCTATTTTAACCAGTTCCGCCAAGGGATCTTGGATGCGTCGTGCAATGGAAACAGCACCACGTAGGGTCACGTCCAAATCGGGGAATTCAAGGGCTGCCAGTTCTGAGGCGGAATACACAGAGGCACCGGCTTCACTCACTGTCACCTTAGTCAAAGGCATGTCGGGGTACATTTTAATCACATCGGCAACCAAGCGTTCTGTTTCTCGAGAGCCCGTGCCATTACCAATACTGATGAGGTTTACTTGATGCTTCATGGCCAGTTTTGCCAACTCAGCAATAGACTGATGCCATTCATTTTGCGGTGCAAATGGAAAAACAACGGTGTAGTCCAATAACTTACCAGTCGCATCAACGACCACAACCTTGACTCCAGTCCTAATACCAGGATCCAGTCCTATGGTTATTTGCGGGCCTGCAGGCGCTGCCAGTAACAAATCGCGTAAGTTACGCGAAAATACTTTAATGGCCTCTTCATCAGCCAGTTCACGCAAGCGTGCAAGTAACTCTAATTCTAACTTGGTGAATAATTTCACCTTCCAAGTCATACGCACAGTCTCAAGTAACCAAGCGGCAGCTTGCAATTGTGTATCAACAACCTGCAGCGCCTCCAGTTTAAAATGAGCACAAATTTTATCTACGCCATAAGTTGCATCACTCTCAGGCAAGGTCAATGAGACCTGTAGCACGCTCTCCCGTCGACCACGAAATAAAGCCAAGGCACGGTGGGAAGGGATCTTTTTAATGGCTTCGGCATAATTAAAATAATCAGAAAATTTATTGACCGCTTCTTTTTTCTTGCTGCTGCCAACTGACTTGATAACGGCATGTTGCCACAAGTACTCACGTAACTCATTGATTAAATCGGCATCTTCTGCAAAATGCTCCATCAAAATATGTCTGGCCCCTTCTAACGCCGCTTTTACATCAACAACAGCCAATTCAGCATTAATAAAGGCGGTGGCTTGCTCTTCTGGATCCAAAGCAGGATTCTGCCACAGTGCTTGCGCCAAGGGCTCTAATCCTGCCTCTATAGCCAGTTGTGCTTTAGTGCGTCGTTTGGGTCTAAAAGGCAGATACAAATCTTCCAAACGCGTTTTGGTATCTGCAGCGATAATAGACTGTTCCAACTCGGGGGTTAACTTTTCCTGCTCACGAATAGATTGCATCACCACTGTGCGCCGTTCATCCAGCTCACGTAAATACACCAATCGCTCAGCTAAAAAACGTAATTGCACGTCATCAAGTCCCTCAGTTGCTTCTTTGCGGTAACGAGCAATAAAAGGCACTGTTGATCCTTCATCCAGAAAATGAATAGCAGTTTCTACCTGTGCTACTTTGACTTTAAGTTCTTGTGCAATAATTGCAGCTGCCGACAACCTCGTTTGAATCATGTACATCCCCGTAATACTTTGGAAAAAAATTGATTAGTGTACTATATACTGGAGTTTAGACACAACTGCATACAAAAAGACAAATGCGTCTTTTTGTATGCAGCCTTATCCAAGCAAACAGCAGGCATTACTCAACAGTCACTGACTTTGCAAGATTACGCGGTTGATCCACATCAGTCCCTTTAGCAACAGCAACATGATAAGCCAATAACTGTAAGGGTATGGTGTAAACAATAGGTGCAATCCAAGAGCCGCAAGCAGGAACCTTGATCAAGCGCGCCCCATTGTCTTTCCATATTTGCGAATCATCAACAAAAACAAATAATTGGCCACCCCTAGCACTGACTTCATGTAAATTAGACTTCAACTTATCTAAAAGCTCGTCATTGGGTGCAACTACAACGACGGGCATGTCTTTATCAACCAAAGCCAAGGGACCATGTTTTAATTCACCAGCAGGATAAGCTTCGGCATGAATATAAGAAATTTCTTTAAGTTTTAATGCGCCTTCCAGAGCAACTGGATATTGCACACCACGACCCAAAAACAAAGCATGTGCCTTATTAACAAATAAAGAAGCCAGCGATTCAATCTCCTCATTCATTTGCAACACACGCTCACAACATGCTGGTAATTCCTGCAATTGCTTTAACACATCCAGCGCGCGCTCATCGCGGCAAAGAGCCGCCGCCAACATCAAAAAAGAAGCCAGTTGTGTGGTAAAGGCCTTGGTTGAGGCCACACCAATTTCGGTTCCAGCACGGGTGAGAAAAACGCAATCGGCTTCTCTAACCATGGTACTGGTTGCCACATTGCAAATGGCCAACCTGGATAAATAATGCATGTTTTTGGCTTTAGCCAGTGCAGCCAGCGTGTCGGCAGTTTCACCCGATTGTGAAATGCTTATAAAGAGGGTGTTTTCCGGCACAACCACATCACGATATCGGTATTCACTGGCAATTTCGACTTGGGTTGGCAGACCCGCTAAAGACTCAAGCCAATATTTGGCGATTAAACCAGCATGATAACTGGTGCCACAGGCAACTATGTGTATTTGTTGCACCAAAGGAAACACATGCGTGGCTTGATCGCCGAAACTGGCTTTTAAAACCTCAAGGCTACTAATACGGCCTTCTGTGGTATCATTGAGTACTTTAGATTGTTCAAAGATTTCTTTCAACATAAAGTGCCTGTATGGTCCTTTACTAACGACTTTCAAATCATTAGCCAAGGCATGAGCAGGACGCTCTACCAGTGTTTTGGCTGCATTATAAATCCGAACTTGATAGGCCGTAATGGTTGCACTGTCACCATCTTCTAAATAAACCACCGATTGGGCAAAAGAGCTTAAGGCCAAGGCATCGGATGCAATAAAATTCTCACCAATACCCAGACCAATAATCAACGGGCTGCCCTTGCGGATGGCTACTAATTCCAAGGGTCTTTGCTGGTGTACGACACCTAAAGCAAAAGCACCGCGCATTTCTGCTGCAGCACTTTGTACCGCTTGCAATAAATTTTCATGCTGAAGATAATAATAATGAATCAAATGTGCTGCGACTTCCGAATCGGTCTCAGAAGTAAATTGATAGCCTTTGGTTATCAATTGCTGCCGCAAAGTTTCATAATTTTCAATGATGCCATTATGAACCAAAGCAATTTGGCCATGTGACAAATGAGGATGGGCATTTTGTTCAGAGGGTTTTCCATGAGTTGCCCAACGGGTATGTGCAATGCCTGTATTACCTGAAACAGCCGTTTCTTGCATGGCGTTGGTCAAATTTTGTACTTTTCCTTGGATTCTAACGCGCTTTAGCCGTGCATTACTGTCAATGACTGCAATGCCCGCGGAATCATAGCCTCGATATTCCAAACGGCGCAAACCCTCTAACAGGATTTTACTGATATCCCGCTCTGACACAGCTCCTACAATCCCACACATAACCTGCTCCTCATTCTGACGTCTTTAACATTCACCCTATAAAAAATGGCGGGGCTATTTTTTATAGGGTGAATGCTGGATTATTACAGTCGATTATACTGCACACCCAAGCAACTGACAAATGAGGCATGGGTGCTGCTGTTTGAACTCAAGGTTCAATTTCATTCCTATTGATTAAATTGTGCATAAATGGTATTTTCACCCCATTTTATCGCATATGGGTAGGTCTAATGAAAGAAATCGTTATCGCTTCATTTTACAAATTTGTTTCTCTAATCGATTTTGAAACGATGAGAGAACCCATGCTTGCAAAAATGCAAGAAATTAAATTATTCGGCACCATCATTTTCGCCAAAGAAGGGGTTAATGGTGGCTTTGCTGGCACGCGTGAACAAATGGCGCTTTTTTACGAGTACTTTCACAACAGCGATCCACGGTTTGCTGACATCAATTTTAAAGAAACTTTTGATGACAACAATCCCTTTGAAAAAGCCAAAGTGAAACTGCGTAAAGAAATAGTAACCATGGGCGTGCAACATGTTGATCCCTTACAATTATCAGGAACGCACCTTGATCCAGCACAATGGCATGAATTAATCCAGGATCCAGAAGTTATTTTATTGGACACACGTAATGATTACGAATATGAGCTGGGTACTTTTAAAAATGCCATCAATCCCAATACAGAAAATTTTAGAGAATTCCCAGAATACGTGCAACAACATTTGGGTGATAAAAAAGACAAAAAAATAGCCATGTTTTGTACTGGTGGCATTCGCTGTGAAAAAACCACTGCCTACATGAAGGCGCAAGGCTTCCAACATGTTTACCAGCTCCAGGATGGGATCCTCAATTATATGGAGGCCATCACCGGAGTTGAATCGCTCTGGGAAGGTCAATGTTTTGTCTTTGATGATAGGGTCGCGGTGGATGGACAGTTAAATCGTGTTTACCCGCAATTGCCGCAAGATTATAAAGACGAACGCTTCCCGAAATAGCAGGTCTTGGGGAGCATGATTCGGTCCAAAAGGCTCACCTTAGCCCGGCCATATCGTTACCCACAAGTTATCTTATGGAAAATAGCTTCTTACGGGACAAAAAATATTTGTAATCCGTTTAAAGCGACCATGATGAGGATCGTTGATCTAACCGAATTGCACCCAAATTATTTTTTATCCCGTACAAAGGGAAAATAGTTATAAAATCACACACCGTACTCAAACAGTGCGTCATTGCGAGGCCGCGAAGCAACCCAGCGGCCGTCACTCCGAACGCTCTGGATTGCTTCGTAGCCTCGCAATGACGAGCTCTATTAGTTCATTGCGTTTTTTAGTTTTGTGCTGACTTATGGGTAACGATATGAGCCCGGCTATACTGCGCGCGGTATAGGGATGGAACGGTTGGAACAGGTTGATGCCTAATAGAACCACCCTCATCCGCCCTGTCGGGCACCTTCTCCCACCAGCGGGAGAAGGGACTCCGTCAGGAATAATGGTAGAGCCATTAGACCGACATTTGCCAACCTTTTCACCCCGAAAACTGCCACTCGTCTTCCTGTTGCTCTTGCTCTATTGAATTGATTGCTGCTGTATTTGCATGCTGCTCGGACGCACTCTGTTTTATGTTTATGGGAAAGAAGCGTGCAGCTGTGGTTAAGGGGATTTTCGAGGCTGCTTTAGTATTAGAACTGCCGTTATTGCTTATGCGCTCCTGATTATTGCCAGACATTGAGCGTTCTCTCTTAGGCAAATATTTTGGACTGAGGCTGAAAGCAGCATCGGCTGACGATGGTTTTCTTGGTGCTAGCAGCTGTTCAGGAGGGATATGAAGCGTTAAATCCAGGCCTGATGGCGGCAGTGTTATCATGCTGTTGTCCCCAAACAAAGTCGCTGAGGAATGCTCCGATAGTATTATTTCCTTGTTCAGGTGCTTGCTTTGCAACCAATCCTCCAAGGCCTGCACGAAACGCTTAAACTCTTGTTCTTGACTGAGACTGAGAAGTATTGCGGTGGCTTTTTTAGGTGCGCCAATAAAAGACAGTGCGATGGCAGCACTTTTTGGTGCCAGTGCCAATGCAGCTATGGTCTTAGTATTACTAATGGATTTAATAGTTGCCACAGAGGATAGCGCTTCTTGTTGTAGTGTTCGCCAGAACTCGGAAACAATGGGATCATTAATGAAGGCCTCGGTACTTTGTAATATGGGTGGAAGCATGATGCTGCGCAGTTTTTGTGGTGTTGTTTGTCTAAAAAAACTGGGAGCAGTAACGGGCTTGTCTTTTAAATCATTAGTTAATACTTCGCTGGCATGGTGCAACGCACGCTTTAAATAATGTAAGGGGTTGTTTTTTTCTTTAGATTTAAAATCTATAGGTATGCGCTTCATTAAGCCTGAAATAATAACGTCTGTTATAAAACGGGAACAGGCCTCATAGGCATTCAGTGGGTCAAACAATAAAGTCGCTTCTTTGCCTTGCATCAATGGCAGGGTCATATGTGCTGCCAGATTTATATGTAATAACAGCAACATGTGGCGTAACATGCGGTGGTATAACCCGGGTGGCATGCCAACAGAAGATGCCAGCAGGTGATCCACGAGCATGCTTGATGCTTCATAAGTTAATCCCAAGGATAAAATACACTCATGCATGATTGAATTTAGTTTATGGCGTTCACACAATTCTGGTTTCACCAGCCGAGCAATATAGCGTCCATTAAACATGATGTTTAATATTCTTGCCATTGGTGGTCCAATGTAAGGTGTGTAACTGACAAGCCCTGTTAGAGCATCATTGGCCAGTAAAATAAAAGGCTCTCGTACCCAGCCCTTCATCTTTCGTGGCAAGGTACACTTTTCGTCAATACAAATTTGCAGTGAGGCTGATGTCTTGCCGGCATTAAAGGCAGCAGGACCAAAGGTATCTAAAGCAGCAGTTTGAACGTTAAGCTGCAAACCTTGCCGGTAGGTATTGGCTGCAACTGCACAATGAACCAAAGTAAGACCAAATAAAAAAGCCGAGTAGGGACTAAACCATGATAAATCTTGCTCGGCCTCACCACGAAAATAGCTTTGCATGCTGTTGTTGGCATAATACAAACTTAAAGGCAGTACGCTGTACAGTGTAGTAAGCGCCATGCCCTTGACTACCTGCCTGGATTCTTTGTTATTGATTAATGCGGGGACTGCCTCTTGCAAGGCCAAAGTCTGCTCTACAGTTTGAAAAAATGTGTTTTTCGCGTAGGTAATTGAGCCTGTTATTGCCCGTGTATTCCAAGCCCACTGAGCCGCCTGGCCAAGCCCAGAACCGCCAACCTTAGCTGTGTCAACAACTGAAGACCACCAACCCATATTGCTCTCCTACAACGTTAGGAACGTGACCGGAATAACTTCCTGTTATATACCTTCCACGTTATTTCGGTCACGTTCCTTATCAAAAGGATACACGCTATAGGTGTTTTCACCGAACTGCAACAGTTTAGCTTAAGTTTTTATCTTTGAATTCACAAAGATCTTCAATGAGACAAGTGGCACAGTGAGGTTTGCGCGCTGTACAAACGTAACGGCCATGTAAAATCAACCAATGATGGGCATCTTGCAGAAATTCCGGCGCTATGTTTTTTAACAAACCCAGCTCGACCGCCAGTGGTGTTTTGCCTTTGGCGATGCCAATTCGATTTGACACCCTGAATATGTGCGTGTCTACAGCCATAGTCGGCTGACCAAAGGCCGTGTTGAGCACTACATTCGCCGTCTTGCGTCCCACTCCAGGTAAAGACTCTAAAGCCGCACGCTGCTTGGGCACTTCAGCCTGATGTTGTTCAATAAGCAGTTCGCAAGTTCTAATGATGTTTTTGGCCTTGGTATTGTATAAGCCAATGGATTTAATATGGCTTTTCAGTTTGTCTAAACCTAAGGCAAGCATGCTTTGCGGGGTATTGGCTGCAGCAAACAGCGTTAGGGTGGCTTTATTAACACTGACATCAGTTGCTTGAGCAGAGAGGATGACTGCAATGAGCAATTCAAAAGGTGAGTTATAATGTAACTCGGTTGTAGGATGTGGGTTTTGTGCGCGAAAACGTTCAAAAATTTTACGGCGCTGCTCTTTGTTCATTGGTTGATGCGATCCTTTACCCGAGTTAAAGCCAGTTGAATGTAGCTTTGTTTGGCTTGAATGTCTTGAGTTTGATCAGCTGATTGTAATGCCAATTGGCGCTTTTCTCTATAGGCAAGTTGCTTTTCATGTTCGTCACGTAATTGCCTTGTTTGTTTTGCATTAAATCGTTTGCGTGCCAAATTTTGGTCGTAAGTTGCCAGGGGTTGGGTGACCATCTCTATACAATCTACCGGACATGGCTCAACGCATAGGCCGCAACCAGTGCATTCGTGGGTAATAACCGCGTGCATTAACTTGCCACTGCCAATAATGGCATCGACAGGACAGGCTTTAATGCACTTGGTACAACCAATACATTCAGCCTCACGTATGATTGCTACCGAAGGCAGGCGGGTATTGTTCTTGGCATCTTGTAAATAAGCCGTGGCATCAATCTGTAATAAATCGGCTAAGGCCTGGACTACAGTCACACCTCCTGGTGGACATTTATTAACAGGAGCCTTACCCTGGGCCAAGGCCTCCGCGTAAGGCAAGCACCCGGGATAGCCACATTCACCGCATTGTGTTTGTGGTAACAGCGCATCTATTTCTTTAACTGAGATCATCACTTCACCTGTAACATGGATGCAATTTTTTCTTTTTCAACACGGACCATGAGCGGTTGAAAAGTGTTAATGCCGTGCTGGAGTAAGGGACTATCTATAGAGTCCCAAGTTAAAGCTGGGCAATTTAAAAAGTGCTCTGAAGCGATGGCCATCTTTGGCAGCACGGGCTTTAAATAAGTGATTAAAATGCGAAACAAGTTAAGCCCCATGCTGCAAATGGCATGAACCTGTGGTAATTGCGTTTCGTCCTTTGCCAGGATCCAAGGTTTGTTGGTATCAATGTATTGATTAATCTTATCAGCACAGTCCATAATTTGGCGAACAGCGCGCGCATAATCTCGTGCAACATAGGACTCTATTATTGACGCGCGCACACTAATTAATTCGGCATACAGCAGTGGCTCACTTAGGGTGCTGCTTAATTGGTTGTCAAAGCGCTTGCTGATAAAGCCAGCACACCTGCTGGCAATGTTCACCACTTTACCCACCAGATCAGAATTCACTCTATTGCTAAAGTCATCAAAATTCAAATCCAAATCGTCAACGCGACCGTTTAATTTAGCGGCAAAATAATAACGTAAATACTCAGGATCCAAGTGCTCAAGATAGCTACGAGCCTCGAGGAAGGTACCACGCGATTTTGACATCTTCTGCCCATCAACGGTTAAAAATCCATGCGTGTAAATTGCAGTAGGCATGCGATGCCCACTGGCAGCTAATAGGGCCGGCCAAAATAAAGCGTGGAAATAAACAATGTCTTTACCGACAAAGTGGTATAGCTCCGTTGTAGACTCTTTAGCCCAATATTCTGCAAAAGAAACCCCGGTTTCATCGCAGTGTTTTTTAAAAGCGGCCATATAACCTATAGGTGCATCTAACCAGACATAAAAATATTTATCGCTAGTCCCTGGTATTTGAAAGCCAAAATAGGGTGCATCACGAGAAATATCCCATTGCTTCAAACCCGCATCAAACCATTCGTCCATTTTATTGGCCACTTCAGTTTGCAAATGGCCTTGGTGCGTCCATTCTTTTAATAGACTCTCATAACGCGGCAAATCAAAAAAATAATGCTCTGACTCTTTTTCTACAGGTTTAGCACCTGAAATAGCCGATACAGCATCAATTAGCTCGGTGGGTGAATAAGTGGCACCACAAGATTCGCAATTATCACCATATTGATCCAGAGCCTTGCATTTAGGGCAGGTGCCTTTCACATAACGATCCGGTAAGAACATGTTTTTCACCGGATCAAAAGACTGGCTAATGGTTTTTTTAATGATGTTGCCACCCGCTTGTAATTGCTTATAAATGGACTCAGCCAGCATCTGATTTTCTGCCGAGTGTGTGCTGTGGTAGCAATCATAATCAATGGCAAAAGCCTTGAAATCTTGTTCATGACTGCGCTTTATTTCCGCCGTCAAGGCTTCTGGGGTGATGCCCATTTGTTCTGCTTTAAGCATAATAGGGGTGCCGTGCGCATCGTCACCGCAGACACTGATGCACTGAATGCCCAACATCTTATGAGTACGCACCCAAATGTCTGTTTGTATGTGTTCAACCAAATGTCCAAGATGTAAATGGCCGTTGGCATAAGGTAGGGCGCTGGTTACCAGCATTTTTCGTTCAGTAGTCATAGGGTACTCGGTGCCAGGGTAGGTGGGCATTGTGCTGGAGGGTTTTCCTGGCACGGTTGCCTAAAGTCCAATTATAACGCATTAACGAATTAAAGTAACGCTCTTCGCCCACTCGTATCATGGCACTAAAACAGGAAATTATGCCCGTTGTGAGCCTAAACTGCCTGCAGGTTCTTATTCAATGGAATTTCGGTTAGATCGACGCGCCTCATCATGGTTGCTTTAAAGGGATTACAAAATTTTTGTCCCGTAGGCAGAATAATTTGTTATTATTACTATATGGTAACTTTGGAGCAAGCCGCATACGGTTTGGTTCAATCAATAAAAGGTGGAACTTTGTGACCAATAATCCGCGGCTCGTGATTGGCATTAGTGGCTCTTCAGGCATTATTTATGCCATTAGATTGTTGCAAATTTTGCAACAATCGCCGATTGAAACGCACTTAGTAGTAAGTAAAGCCGCACAACTGACACGCGCTTATGAAACCAGTCTGAGTGCCTCAGAGCTTAAGTCTTTGGCGAATGTCTACCACCCTTGTACCGACATCACCGCCAGTATAGCCAGTGGCTCATTTAAAACCATGGGCATGATCATAGTGCCCTGCTCGATGAAAACTCTTGGTGAAATAGCTCATGGTGTTGGCGGGACCTTACTGGCAAGAGCTGCTGATGTGGTTCTTAAAGAGCGCAGAAAATTGGTGCTCATGCCGCGAGAAACACCACTGCACCTGGGGCATTTAAACAATATGGTCAGCATTACCCAAATGGGGGGCATTATTTGTCCGCCAGTACCGGCTTTTTATCAAAAGCCACAAACTATTGATGATTTAGTCGATAATACAGTAGGAAGAATATTGGATTTATTTGATTTGGATTTTGGACTGGTAAAACGCTGGGGTGAATCAGGGAAGTAAAAAAAACGCGGCTAAGCCGCGTTTTTTTATTTAAGCTAACTACTATTATGCACCAGCATGTGCTGCTGTAGCATGCGGTTCTTTAACTTCGTCTCGATCTGCTTCATATCCATCAGTTGGAATAGCTGGCTGAAAAAAGGCAGATGGTGCGCTGTTTCTACGAAGAGTGGCTACATTTGCAACTGAAACTGCAGCAGCAGCTTCAACTGTAGCTTCAACAACAGGCGCAGCAGCAGCAGCAGCAGCTTCAACTGTAGCTTCAACAACAGGCGCAGCAGCAACAGCTTCAACAACAGGCGCAGCAGCAGCAGCTTCAACAACAAGCGCAGCAGCAGCAGCTTCAACAACAGGCGCAGCAGCAGCAGCTTCAACAACAGGCGCAGCAGCAGCAGCTTCAACAACAGGCGCAGCAGCAGCAGCTTCAACAACAGGCGCAGCAGCAGCAGCTTCAACAAC
>JBIODT010000042.1:0-14357 GCA_044445305.1 Legionellales bacterium
GTATCATTATTATTTCGGTCTAATTTGGTTCTTCTTGTCATATTTATGATTCAATGTCCTGATTAATACACCGATAAAATACGGACCGACTCATTTTCATCGTTTCACAAATTTTCTTTACTGACATTTTACCTGCCTGTCGCAATGCTCTAACTGTCTCAGCTTTCTCATCAGTTAATGCCTTTGGTCTTCCTCCTTTGCGCCCTTGTTGCTTTGCAGAATCCAGTCCTGCCTTCACTCTCTCACGAATAAGTTCTCGCTCCATTTCAGAAAATGCCGCACAGATATTAAAGAGCAGCATTCCAATGTGGTTTGATGTATCTATATTATTTTCAAGTGATACAAATTCAATGCCTTTCTCTTTAAACTCATTAATCAGATCAATTAACTTCATCATGCGTCGACCTAGTCGGTCTAATCGCACAACACAAAGTGTGTCACCTTTTCGTAACTTCCCCATCAATGCTTTTAATTGAGGTCTATCATCTTTCGCTCCTGAAATTTTTTCCTGAAAAATTTCATCACAACCAGCTGCGGTCAATTTTTGAATTTGCACATCCAAACTCTGTTCATTTTTCGACACACGAGCATAACCAAATTTCAATTCATCCCCCTGCCACTAAAAAAACATTCCAAAAACAAGAATGATCGTTTATTTTGGCGCATTTGTTTCTGGAACTAATTTTGGTACGGAATTTTCCCCTGTTTCACCATTAAAAGCAATACCAAATCGTCCTGCGTCAAAAACAGGTGTTTTTGGAACAACCCCGGAGTCACCATGTCATCAATTGAAAAAACAGCATACCCACGTTTTCCCAAAAGAAGAAAAATAAAACCAGCCGAATTAAGCAAAAGTTACTCATTGCGTCATGATGAACTGAACATGATTAATCTGGCTGCAAAAAATGATCGATCGCGATTTAATCTGGCTATCCAACTCAAGACATTTCAACGGTTGGGATATTTTATTGAGATAGACAAAATACCATCGGAAATCATTACGCACGTCCGTCAAGAATTGAAATATCATTATCGATTAACCCCGGGGTACACTGAGAATAATAAAAGCATCTATCGCCACAGACAAAAAATCCGTGAGTTTCTGAATGTTAAGCGCTGGGGGCAAGAAAATATTGATGGCAAAAAACTTCATCCCGGCATGAAGTTGGCAATCAAGTATGCATATAATGCATCCCATTCAATGAATAACATCTCGGATGTCACGAACGCAGTCATTGAAAACCTGATCCATGCCAGCCACGGGAATGAGTATAAAATATACCTGACAGATATGATCCAGAAACGGCGATCATTGCTCTTTAAAATTTTGAAAGCACTTCAGTTGAATAGTCCCACACAGGACGACAAGCTCATTGTTGCCATGAATTATTTATTGGCGCATGAAAATCGGCGTGCGGAATTTATCACAGAAGATATTGATCTGTCATTTACCACCGCGTTCTGGAAAAAACAGATCATGGGTTCCAGAGACAAAACTAAAATTAGTCGGCGAGCCTTGGAAAGCTGTGTTTTTGAGTATGTGTCCAAAGGGCTTAACTCCGGTGATCTGTATGTCAAAGGTGCCAGAAATTACGCGGATTATCGCGCTGAACTGTTACCTTGGGCAGAGTGCAAGGAACAACTGGAAACCTATTGCGCTGACGTTGGGATTGCAAATAACGCGAAAGATATGCTGGGTAATCTTAAAAGCACATTGACGGAGAAAGGCCAATATGTCGATGATAATTATTTTAACATCCCTGATTTTGTTATTAATGAAGAAGGACGGCCTGTTCTCAAGAAATATGAACCAAAGCAAAAAAGCGAACACGCCGAAAAAATTGAAAATCTGGTTCGAGAACGCATGCCAGAAAGAAGTCTATTAGACATCTTGACGAATGGACACCATCATACCGGTTGGGCTGAAGAATTTGGCCCCATCTCAGGGACAGAGGGTAAGTTAGATAATGCCATTGAAAAATACATTCTAACCAACTTTTGTTATGGAACCAGTCTTGGACCAACCCAAACGGCCAAGCACGTAAGATTTGAAATTGAGCCCCGAACCTTATCAAGAATTAACAAGAAGCATTTCACGTTGAAGTCATTAACAAAAGCGATCATGAGAGTCATTAATTGCTTAAATGAATTTCCATTGTTACATGCGTGGGGTAGTGGTCAACGCGTGGCGGTTGATGGAACACTTGAAGACATTCATGATGACAACATGGTTGCGGAACAACATATTCGTTATGGCAGAAAAGGCGGTATAGCCTACCGACATATAGCTGACAATTACATTGCCTTGTTCTCAACATTTATTCAGTGTGGGGTATGGGAAGCCATCCATATTATTGATGGTTTATTAAAAAATGCTTCAGAAGTACAGCCGAATATTGTGCATTCAGATACTCAAGGGCAGTCTTTACCGGTTTTTGCATTTGCATACTTGTTCGGAATTCAGTTAATGCCGAGAATCCGCAATTGGAAGGATTTAAATTTGTATCGGGTGGACAAAAAAACGGAGTACACCAATATTGATTCAATGTTCTGTGAAGCTGAAATTGACTGGGAGCTGTTGGAGACGCATTGGCAGGACTTAATGCAGGTGATTATTTCTGTAAAATCAGGGAAGGTATCATCTTCATTTATCCTGTCCAAACTGAATTCATATAATAACCAAAACCGGTTATATAAGGCATTTCAGGAACTAGGAAAAGTCATTCGCACCACGTTTTTGCTGGATTATGTGGCCAATAAAGAATTGAGACAGACCATTACTGCAACGACAAACAAAGTTGAGTCCTATCACACGCTTGAAGACTGGATTAGATTTGGATCAAAATTTTTGGTGGCATCGAATGATCCTGATGAAATGGAAAAAGCCGTTAAACATAATGATTTAATCGCTAATTGCATCATGCTGCAAAACGTAATTGATATTACTGATGTTTGTCATGCATTAATTCCGGAAGGTTATACGATTACGGCGGAGGATCTGAGCCATATGAGTCCTTATATGACTGAGCAGATCAAGCGTTTTGGCGAATACATACTGGATTTGGGTCGTCAACCGGCAAATCTGCATATGACAAGGGATAAATTCTTGTTTAAAGTGCGAACCGAGTCAATGGAGCACGCCGTTGCAGCATGATATGCTTTATTATTAACCATAAAATTATTTCTATAGTTTTAGGCTACAGCCCATACGCAGCAATGGATGTAGCCGGTTTTAAAAGTGATATGACCCATTTGCACACGTATCCTGACTGCCCCCGTATTAAATATCTATCCAAAAGGGCCTTGTGCGAAAATTGATGCTTATGCTGAGCCAGAGGAGGAAGGATACATGCTTTTTGGGCTAGAACATCGTCAAATTAGAATTTGGCATAATAATGGAAGCTCAAGTATGACTGGCTGGTTTAAAGCATTAACAAACTATGACGGCGATTCTTTTATTACCTTTAAAAGTCAGGTTTCATTCAAACAGTTTTGCGACACTTTTTTGAGCTCAGGTTATAACGATGCAATTCAATATAGGTTTTTAACTCACAACTGCGCGCACGCAGCTCATTTTGCATTAACAGCGGCTAAAATTAATGTACCAATAGGCTCTATAAAATGGACACAATTGATACCAAGCATTTACTTCAACACGCCAACTCCTGTCTTATCCCCAACTGTTCTTTATCTTGCCGCTAAAAAATATAAAACAGAGGAAATTAAAAAATCTTCTATGCCATTCAATTCTATGCCATTTAAAGTGCAGGTTGCATCATCATCTCTAAGTTTTTGGGCAAAGAAGACTAAAAATAATGCTGTAGAAACTAAAGCGAATACAATTTTATCTGAAATTCAGAACCACATGAAAACCAGACCTCATCACACTGAATTATATTTAGAAGCACTCATCAGAACTATCGATAGGATAAATTCATCTGAGGATAAAGATGATTACAATCATTTTTGCACGCAATTTAAGAGAAGGTATCAGAACCCTGCAATAGCTGTGGGTGAAACGGGTATCTATTGGTCGATGGCAGCTGCTATGTTGCCTGATGTGATAGCAATAAGCTCACAGACGCCTGCAACTTTAGAGGCTAGATTGTCTTGGGGGCTTCTAATAGCTGGCGTTTTTGGTTACACGTTCTGGCTGGCTCATAAGCGTCACCAATCCTGCTCGCATTCGCCTGTAGATACAAAATTATCGCGCGAGTTGCTTGCTCTTCCTAATGTTATTGCTAGCTCTAGTGATGTAGTAGCGGATGACCTGTTGAATGCATTTGTTACATCTTTAAATTAATCTTATATGAACAAAGCTGTATGTTTTGCATGCAGCTTTGTTCAACCCAACTTTATAAAGCCATAATTCTGATCTGATGCTGCATTAATTTTTCTTTGGCCTGTTGGGCTTGTATTGATTTTTCATGTTCTTTAGCAATAATGTCAGCTGGTGCTTTATCAGTAAATTTAGGATTGTTCAATTTACCTTGGGCCAGACTGATGTCTTTATCCAATTTTGCAATTTCTTTGACCAGGCGAGACAGTTCGGCTTCTTTATCAATTAAATCAGCCATGGGAATAAGCAGTTCTATGTCGCCTAAAACAGCAGATGCCGAGATGGGTACTGTTTCATCAGGACTTAGATGATGGATGTGGGTTAATTTACTCAACGTCATGAAAATTTGTTTGTATTTTTCCACACGATTTTTTAGAGCCGGAGTGCTGTTACGAATATTGAGCGGAATGAGTTTGGCTGGCGAAATGGACATTTCACTGCGTATGGTACGGATTGCTTGTATTGCAGCTTTTAACCAATCCAGCTCTTCCTCAATGGTATCGCTAATGAAATTTTCATCCACTTGTGGGTAAACGCTCAACATAATGGTGGCACTGTCTTCACTGGTGAATTTGGCCGTTCGCTGCCAAATTTCCTCGGTAATAAAAGGCATCAGCGGATGCATCAGTTTTAATATTTGGTTCAGCACATGAATTAAGGTTCTTCGTGTGCCTCGTTTCATAGCACTGAGAGCATATTCATCTTGTAGTACTGGCTTAGACAATTCCAAATACCAGTCACAATACTCATGCCAGATGAATTCATACAGTGTGTTTGCTAATAAATCAAAGCGGTAGGTTTCAAAATAATGGTGCGCTTTAATTACAGTACGTTGCAAACGGGATAAAATCCATTCATCAGCGGGACTGTATTGGAACGCGCCATCTTCAAAATCTGCTTGCTCTTCATCGGTATTCAGCATGACGTAGCGCGCAGCATTCCATAATTTATTACAAAAATTTCGGTAGCCCTCTACACGGCCTATGTCAAAACGAATATTGCGACCAGTTGACGCCAAGGAGCAGTAAGTGAATCTAAGTGCGTCGGTACCGTAGGCCTTTATTCCTTCGGGAAATTCTTTGCGGGTGGCCTTGATGATTTTGTCGCGCGCTGAATGCAGCATCAGGTTGGCAGTACGTTTGGCGATTAATGACTCAAGATCTATGCCATCAATAATATCCAGCGGATCCAGTACGTTGCCTTTGGACTTAGACATCTTGTGGCCTTCGCTGTCACGTATTAATCCGGTAATGAGGATGTCTTTAAACGGCACTTTCCCAGTGAATTTTAAGCCCATCATAATCATACGGGCAACCCAGAAAAATATAATATCAAAACCGGTTACCAGGACAGAGGTCGGGTAGAACTGTTCTAATTCAGAAGTTCTTTCTGGCCAACCCAGGGTAGAAAAAGGCCACAGTGCCGAGGAAAACCACGTATCAAGTACGTCTTCATCTTGTCTTAGGACGGTAGTTTCAGCAATTTTGTATTTAAAGCGTACGTCATTTTCACTATAGCCCACATAAATAGCGCCTGTCTCGTCGTACCAGGCAGGTATTCTATGCCCCCACCACAACTGGCGGCTGATACACCAGTCTTCAATATTATCCATCCACTGAAAATAGGTTTTGTCCCAATTTTCTGGAATAAAGCGGATGTCACCATTTTTGACAGCAGCTATTGCCGGTTCAGCCAAGGGTTTGGTTTTTACATACCATTGTTCTGTTAACAGTGGTTCTATGACCACATTTGATTTTTCACCACGGGGTATTTTTAATTTGTGAGGCTCAGTTTTTACTAAAAAGCCTTCTGTTTCCAGATCTTGGATGATTTGATCTCTGGCAGCAAATCGGTCCATTCCTTGGTATTTTACTGGGGCCTGTTCATTGATGGTTGCTATTTTGGTTAAGACATTGAGCACGGGTAAACCGTGGCGTTTACCCACTTCATGATCATTAAAATCATGGGCAGGGGTTATTTTAACACAACCACTGCCAAACTCTTGGTCAACATAATCATCAGCAATAATAGGTATGGTTCTGTTACAAAGTGGAAGATGAACTTGTTTGCCAATGAGGTGAGCAAACCGTGGATCTTCAGGATGAACTGCGATCGCTGAGTCGCCCAGTAAGGTTTCTGGACGGGTTGTTGCAACCACTAAAAATTCATTGGAATCGACAACTGGATAGCGAATGTGCCAAAGAAAACCGTCTTCCTCTTCTGCCAGTACTTCCAGATCGGAGACTGCCGTTCCCAGCTTGGGATCCCAGTTTACCAAGCGCGTGCCGCGGTAAATGAGTCCTTCATCATGCAGTTGTACAAATACTTTTTGTACTGCCGCAGACAGACCTTCATCCATAGTGAACCGTTCCCGACTCCAATCAACCGATGCACCCAAGCGTCGCATTTGTTGGGTTATGGTATTCCCAGATTCATTTTTCCATTGCCATACACGTTCGAGGAATTGTTCACGAGTCAGCTCTTTTCTTGCAATGCCCTGTGCTTCTAATTGGCGTTCAACCACCAGTTGCGTAGAAATCCCCGCATGATCAGTACCAGGTTGCCATAGGGTTTTATCACCCAACATACGGTGGTATCGGGTTAAAGCATCCATAATAGTATGCTGGAAACCATGACCCATATGCAGGCTTCCTGTGACATTAGGAGGGGGGAGCATGATGCTGAATTTTTTGCCTTCAGCACGTGGTTGAAAGTAGTGGTGACTTTCCCATTTGGTATAACAATCTTGCTCAATTGTTTCAGGGGAGTACGTTTTATCCATTTTTTAATTCTAGCCCGTGGTGGTAGTGATGAAATAAGTGAATGATATCACAGAGTGGCTAGATCCTAAAACCGTAGTTTGTGATTGCCATGGCCACCGATTAACGTATACTTTAAATTACAGGCAGACCATCTTAAAGGACACAAAATGAAACAAACAAATTTTATGTATCAGGCTTCAGTTCCTGTTTTTAAACAACTTTTAACTGCATTAAATGCCATTTTAGATAAAGCTCAGGTTCATGTAATCAGTCATAAAATGGCTCCTGATGCCTTGTTACAAGCAAGCTTGTTTCCGGAAATGTTCAATTTTATCCGTCAAGTACAGATAGCAACTGATTTTGCTAAAGGAGTAAGCGCTCGTTTAGCTGGTGTAGAGGTACCTGCTTATGAGGATCATGAGCTGAGTTTTAATGAGTTAAAAGCCCGTATTGAAAAAACACTTCTTTTCATCGCGAGTATTAATCCTGAGCAATTTCATGGCAGCGAAGAGAAAGAGATCATCACCAGACCCGGTACGCCAAAAGAAAAGCAATTCAGCGGGTTAAATTATTTATTAAATTATGGCCTACCACAGTTTTTCTTTCATGTGACAACAGCCTATGACATTTTAAGAAACCAGGGTGTTGAGGTAGGCAAGCGAGATTATATGGGTGCGTTTTAAGGGTCTTGGCCTGCTGGATGAGGTGCTACTGCTTTTTATGAGGTTAAAGAATGGTTGTTTTTTATCTCATCCACTTGTGTCATTGCGGCTTCAAATGCCCGTGTTGCTCTAGATTCAAACCCTATTTTGTTCCATAAACCGGAGAAGAAACCTAAGCCGGATGCTTTGTTTTGAGTTGCTGAATGATGGTCTTTAGCATAAGATTCTGACAATTGAATGTTTGTTTGCAGTCCTTTGTCTAAAATCGCTTTTACATCGTCTAAAATTTTTGTTAAATCAGTTTCGTTTAATTCAGAAGACGCTTCCAGAAGTTCATTCAACTGATAAATAGTCGTTAATACATTGCCGATTTGTTGCAAATTCAGAGCTTGATTTTTAAAAGAGCCGCCTTTTGCTACGATATACCTGCCTGGATTATGAGGGTGCTCTAGGTAACTGGGGTTCTGGAATCGTTGGAGTTGATCTAATGAATAATCGCGGCTGTACCCGGCTTTATTCAAGTAGCTCACAAAATGTTGCTTTACATTTTCCACTGTGGATAATACTTTTCTATAAGTAGCTGTAACCATGACCAATCCCCCGCACGTAACCATTGATTAATTTTAGATCACAATGATTATTGAGTCAATCAGTGGGC
Organism: Legionellales bacterium; assembly: GCA_044445305.1. Taxonomy (GTDB): domain Bacteria; phylum Pseudomonadota; class Gammaproteobacteria; order Legionellales; family Legionellaceae; genus Legionella. The sequence goes on from JBIODT010000042.1 coordinate 8,422, forward strand.
GCAATTTTACAGCATAAATGATTGGTATAGAGGCACTAACACATTTGGATAAAACCACTTGCGTCTTCTTGCAGGTGGTTTTATCCAAACACAAAAAAAAGGATCATCATGCAATTTATCGATAAATTAGACATTCCAGGAGAGCATCCTTTAGTTCTTAATGGTGTCGTGGGTCAGCTTGAAGCAGTATTAACCGTTCCGGCAAAGATTGATTCGCCTTACGTGGCCTTTCTTGGTCATCCTCATTCACTGCAAGGCGGCACTATGAATAATAAAGTAGTGACGACTATGGCGAGGGTGTTTAAAGAGCTCAACATACCTTCATTGCGTTTTAATTTTCGTGGGGTAGGTTTGTCTGAAGGCGTTTATGATGCTGGACTTGGTGAAAGTGACGACATGATGGCGCAAGCACTGGCCTGGCAGAAGGAGCAGATGAATAGGCGCTTTATTTTTGCAGGCTTTTCGTTTGGGTCTTATGTTGCTTATAGAGCGGCTGCACAACTGCAACCCAGTATGTTGATAACCATTGCTCCATCTGTGCAGCATTATAATTATAATGAATTTACGCCTTATCCTGATTCTTGGTTGCTGGTGCATGGAGATGAAGATGAGCTTGTTCCTGTAGCTGCCGTTCTTGATTTTGTCCAGCAATTTCAGCCTGCTTTACCTTTAATACAATTTGCCAATACGGGTCATTTTTTTCATGGTAAATTGTTAGAGCTTAAGGCCAAACTGATGGATTATGTTCATGCACAGATTCATTCAGCATGAATTTATTAACTTATTATAACGCAGCGGTTGCAAGGGGCGAGATTAATGATGATCCCTTGCAAAAAGCAATTTTAGCACCCATGCAACGGGTTGTTGATGAATTGAAAGATGAACAGCGCGCTTGGTTTCCTTGGGCGCAGAAGCGTGCAATACAAGGACTTTATATTTATGGGCCGGTAGGGGTTGGTAAGACTTATTTAGTTGACCTGTTTTACCAACAGTTAGAAGAAGAGAAAAAAAACAGATTTCATTTCCATCATTTCATGCAACAAGTGGATGTTAAATTACGCAAGCTACAAGGCCAAAAAAATCCACTACAGCGCTTGGCTAAGGAGTTGGCAAAATCTACCCGAGTGCTGTGTTTTGATGAGTTTTTGATTCATGACGTTGCCTATGCCATGATCTTAGCCGAATTGTTACCAGCCTTGGTGGCTAATGGGATAGTGTTGGTGATCTCTTCTAACACCGCGCCAGATGATTTGTATTTAAATGGGGTTCAACGTGCGCGATTTTTGCCAGTTATTGCCTTAATTAAAAACCATTGCGATGTCCTGTATTTGAACGAGCAAAAAGATTATCGTTTAGGGCGAAAAACGTTAATAGAAGCTTATTGGTCTCCTTTAAATGAGCAAACACAACAAGCTATGGAACGTCAATTTTCGCTGCTAACTCAAGAGGTTGAAGAAAATGGCGCCATTAACATCCAAAATCGTTCTATACCTTATCTTAAATGCGGTCTCAGATCAGTATGGTTTGAATTTGCAGTGCTTTGTAACTTCCCACGAAGCCAATTGGATTATTTAGAACTTGCTGACCGATTCGATACTTTATTTTTGAGTGGCATTCCAGTCCTAACAGAGGGTCATACTATACAAGTCATTATGTTCATTCACTTTATTGACGTGATGTATGACCGGGGCATTAAGGTGGTTATTTCAGCAGCAGTTTCGGTTGAAAAATTGTACGTACAGGGCGAAATGATAAGTACTTTTCAGCGGACTTTAAGTCGATTGTTAGAGATGCAATCAGTAGACTACTTAGGCCGCCATCCCCGCAGGGTAATTCATGAGATGGATTGAGTTGGTGCGTTGTCTTAACGCCGTTATACAGGAAGGCATCACAGATATTATTTCTAATTGCGAATGATTCTTGATATCATTTGTGGTAGAATATATAAAGCATTATTACATTCTTCAAAATCCAAGATAACGGTTTATGACAACATGATGAAACTTTGCGAATTAATACAAGGCGATAGGGTGCGATTGGTTGATTTTGGAGCAACTGACCTGCAATACAGGCGCAGACTTCTGTCTTTGGGTGTTACTTGTGGCGTGGTTTTTTCTGTAGTAAGACTCGCGCCTCTAGGTTGTCCTGTGCAAATTGACGTGCGGGGTACTTCTTTAACCTTGCGCAAAGAAGAGGCGCGTCATTTGGTGCTGGAATATATATGACACAAGTGCTGTTAGTTGGAAATCCAAATTGTGGCAAGACAACCTTGTTTAATGCCTTAACCGGTGACCATCAGCGCGTTGGCAATTGGCCTGGTGTCACGGTCGAAAAGAAAACCGGCACCATGCAACAGGCTGGAAAAACCATAGACTTAACTGATTTGCCAGGTGTTTATTCTTTAGTAGCAAATGCAGATGGTTTAAGTCAGGATGAGCAAATTGCAGCCCAATCAATAGTATCTATGGCGTCTGATTGCATTATCAATGTGGTAGATGCTTGTCATCTTGAGCGACATTTGTACTTAACCAGCCAGATTTTAGAGTTGGGTAAGCCTGTAATTGTAGCGCTGAATATGATGGACATTGCCTTGCAACGTGGTATTGCTATTGATGTCAAAGTGTTGGCGCAACGATTAGGTTGTCCTGTTATTGCCTTACAGGCGCATAAGACTATTGGTGTTTCAACCCTGGTACAGGCGTTGGTTGATTTACCTCAGGTAAGCCTGCCTTTAGCGCTTCCTCTTCCTTCCTCGGTAGTACTTGCATTAACCAGTCTGGAACATCAATTGGTTAATGAAGGCTACAGTCAGGCGCTTGCTTATTATTATGCACGCAGACTTGCTGAGGGTGATTGTTTGATGACAGAGGCGTCTGCTCAGCAAGATTTTAATGGTGCCAGCCTGGGTTTGGATATAGTACTGGCTGATGCCCGCTATCAGGCGGTTCATGGTATTGTGACTGCCGTTCAGAAAAAACGCAGTGATGCCAGTGAGCATTTTACTGCAAAATTAGACCGGATAGTGTTGCACCGCTTTTTAGCATTGCCCATTTTTTTTGCAATGATGTACTTTATGTTTTTATTTGCTATTAATATAGGTGGTGCATTCCAGGATTTTTTTGACATCAGCACCGATACGATTTTTGTACAGGGCAGCGCTTGGCTGCTGCAGCAACTGCATGCCCCTAATTGGCTGATTGCACTCATGGCCAATGGGATTGGTAAAGGCATTAATACAACATTAACCTTTATTCCAGTCATTGCATCCATGTTTTTCTTTTTATCTCTTTTAGAAACCTCCGGCTATATGGCAAGAGCCGCTTTTGTTGTTGATAAGGCCATGCGGGCCATGGGTTTGCCTGGCAAATCATTTGTGCCCATGATAGTTGGCTTTGGTTGTAATGTTCCAGCCATTATGGCTGCGCGAACACTTGATTCTGAGCGGGACCGGTTGTTGACCGTTATGATGAGTCCTTTTATGTCCTGCAGCGCACGGCTGGCTATTTATGCGGTATTTGTTGCGGCATTTTTTCCGCATGGCGGTCAAAACATAGTGTTTTCTTTATACCTGATTGGTATTTTAATGGCCGTTTTCACTGGATTTATTTTGCGCAAGACGAGCCTGAAAGGTCATGCCTCCCCTTTGATTTTAGAGCTGCCCGCTTACCACAAACCGGCAATGAAGCGTTTGTTTAAAGAGACCTTAATGCGACTGCGTTTTTTTGTATTGCGAGCAGGGAAATTAATTGTGCCTATTTGTATTGTTTTAGGTGGTTTGAATGCCATGACGCTTGGTGGTGGGATAAGCTCAGGTGATGCCAGCACTCAGTCGGTACTTTCATTAATAGGGCAGTGGATAACACCTTTGTTCGCACCTATGGGCATTCACCAGGATAATTGGCCAGCCACAGTGGGTTTGTTAACCGGAATGCTCGCTAAGGAAGTGGTCGTTGGTACTTTAAATTCACTGTATTCTCAGGCAGGTCATTTGGGTGAAGTGGCAGCAGCCCATTTTGATTTTTGGGTGGGTATAAAAGCAGCTTTATGGTCCATTCCACATAATTTATCACAGCTGGGTGCAGCCTTGTGGAATCCAGTTTTAGCCAGTGCTGCAGACAGTCCGGTCTCGCAATCTGTTTATGGACTGATGGCGCAACGGTTTGACGGGCAAGTGGGTGCCTATGCGTATTTGTTGTTCATCCTGCTGTATATTCCTTGCGTGTCAACCATGGCTGTGATTCGTCAAGAGGCAAACAGGCAATTGATGTGGATCTCCATTGTTTGGTCTTTTGTCGTTGCTTACGCCGCAGCAGTTCTGTTTTATCAAGTGGCACGCTGTTTGCAACACCCACAAGAAAGCATTCTGTGGATAGTGGCCATTTCATCGATCTTGTTGCTTGTCATTACGCTGTTTCGTTTTAGTCCACGAAATATTGGAGGACAAAATGCTGTTGCAACTACGTGAATACATCAATCGAGAACAGGTTGTTAGTACCCAGCAATTATCGAGAGAATTTGGTTTGGATCTGCCGGCCTTACAGCCCATGCTCGATCTATGGGTTAGAAAAGGTGCGATAGCCAAATGCCAAGAGCAAGCCACTTGTCAAAGTACTTGTTTTAAATGCCGAGAAAAGCCACCGGAATATTACCGCTGTATTGCAATATAATATGCTAATATAAAGACATCAGCTTAATTATTTGGGTAAAAAAATGACTGACTCGAAGACAACAGAGGAAGCAGGTAGTAAAGATGCCAATTGGGAGTTGCGAAAATCCATAATGGAGGATGATCTTAACGATCCGGTGGCGCTTGTTGAGCGTGTTTATCAAATATGGTGGCATTGGGCAGATTTCCATCTTTATATTATTTCTCCCAATATGGATTTGGTTTCCCCTGCCGTAATTATTCCAGCAGAACCCTTGTTTAACAGCAGCGAGCATGAATTTGTTTACCCCATTCATGATTCGGGCTCTAAATTATCAACATCAAAAAGTGAAGAAATGTTCAGTGCTGGCAAGTCTATGTGTAAATTATTTTTTACCATAGAAAAAATGATTGATATCTTTGTCGAGCGTCTAAAAGCTGCGGGTATAGATGCTGAGACTCCAGTACAGGTAGCCTTTGGAGGACATCCATTAGGGCAGAGAAAAGCTTTTGAGTCGGTTATTAATTTATCTTATAACGTGGTCGTCACCAACTATGATCCTGGTGCTTGGGGGGAGCGTTATTTACAAAATGTGAAGCGAATTTCTGATAAAGGCTATGGCTATCCTTCTGAAGCGCCTCGTGATGTTTATAAGCATTCGCATGCATCTTCCTCTGCGGAAATCAAACGCTAGGGGCATATATACACGGCTGTCCCATTAAAAAAGCGCGTAGCCTTGATGCAGCGCAGCGTAATCAAGGTTTTAACCCTGTAAATGGGGCATGGAAACCTTGATTATGCTGCGCTGCATCCATATCGTTACCCACAAGTCGGCACAAAACTAAAAAACGCAATGAATTAATAGAGATCGTCATTGCGAGGCTACGAAGCCAGAGAGTTCGGGGTGATGGTCGCTGGGTTGCTTCTTAGCCTAGCAATGACGCACTGTTTGAATACAGTGTGTGATTTTATAACTATTTTCCATAAGATAACTTGTGGGTAACGATATGGATGCAGCACAAAACTGCAAAACGCAATGAACCAATAGAGCCCATCATTGCGAGGCTACGAAGCAATCCAGTGAGTTCGGAGTGACGGCCGCTGGACGGCTTCGTGGCCTCGCAATGACGCCCTGTTTGAGTGCTGTGTGTGATGTTATAACTATTTTCCATGAGGTAACTTGTGGGTAATGATATGGATGCAGCACAAAACTGAAAAACGCAATGAACAAATAAGGCTCGTCATTGCGAAGACACGAAACAAACAAACAGCACAAACAAAAAAAAAAAA
>JBIODT010000043.1:0-14172 GCA_044445305.1 Legionellales bacterium
ATACATTTGCAGACGATCTGTTGGCACTGGTTGAAAAACTTGATTTGAAAAATGTCATTCATATTGGACATTCCATGGGTGGTGGCGAGGTTACTCGCTATTTGGCGCGCCATGGTACAAAGCGAGTAGCTAAAGCAGTGCTGATTGCGGCGGTACCTCCTTTGATGCTGAAAACAGCAGCGAATCCAGGTGGCTTACCAATTGAAGTGTTTGATGGTATTCGTAGTAATCTTCTTGCAGATCGCTCACAGTTCTTCCAGGATGTCTCCATACCCTTTTATGGCGCGAATAGAACTGGGGCTAAAGTGTCGCAAGGTTTGATGGACTCATTTTGGCGGCAAGGCATGCAAGCTGCTTTTAAGGGAGTCTTCGACTGCGTTAAACAATTTTCAGAAACAGATTTCAGTGAAGATTTGAAAAAAATTGATGTGCCAACTCTCATTATTCATGGCGATGACGATCAGATTGTTCCAATTGAAGCCTCGGCCTTGCTCACTGCCAAATTAATCAAGAATGCGCAACTAAAGATCTATAAGGGCGCATCACATGGTTTATGTTCTACTCATAAAGACATGATTAATGCGGATTTGCTTGCATTCATAAAGGGTTGAGTACAAGAGGCATATTATAATGACATCATTATCTAATGATGGTGGGGCATCCGTGAAAGGTTTATACCCAAGATACTTGGGTATAAACTACAACTTTTATTATTCATCCTCATTATCAGCAGGTGAGGAATTAAGATCGACGGGATCACCAGGAATTTTTCGAGTTTCGCTCGCCCATTCGCCTAAATCAATTAATTTACAACGATCAGAGCAAAAAGGTCTAAAACCATTTTCAGAGTGCCAGGTATTATGTTTACTGCAGGTGGGACAGGTGATTTTATGTAAGTTACTCATGAAAGTCTTAGTTCATTTATATTGGGGGGTTGCAGTATGCAATAGATACCCCAAGATTTTCAACATCCTGGGGTCTTGGTTTTTTTAAAAAGAGCCATTTTATTTAACCGCACATAAACTAATAAACTCCTTACCATCTGTACGATGCTCTTCTGGATAATTTTTATAACAAAAGTACTCAATAGTCTCGATGGTAAAACCAGCCTGCTCAACCATTTTTTTGATTACTTCAAGCTCAAATAAATGCACAAATTCAGGCAAATTGTCTTGCCATTTCTCAGAAGCGACTAACCGTGGATTAAATATACCTGGCCATTCACAGCCTTCTTCTACTCTCTTTTCATACTCAGGAAGAAATTGATGATAAAAGCTTAAATGCGGGGTCATGACGGTAATAAATAATTTTCCATTGGGTTGCAACCACTGCCAACATTGATTTAACCCATGAACAATGGTTTCCCCATCCATGAAATGCAGCACATTTGAAATAAGAATGCCGCTTAAACTTTCCGATTCAAAATTCAGCTCATATGGAAATGCAGCTGTCAGTGTTGTTAAATTGCCAATCAATGGATTATCAACTGATTGACGCAATATTTGCAAATGCTTCCCACTCAAATCACAAGCAATAACTGTAGCACCATTTTCTAATGCGGGGATGGTTGCTGAACCAAAAGCTGCACCTATATCCAACAATGGGTACTGGGCGTATTTTGCAAACTGTACAAAAGAAGCAGCTGAAGGAGACAGCTCCTTAAACATAACTCCCATTGCATTCTCGGTTTTAATCAGACCCTGCTCCCATTCGGCTGGCCAATACTTTTGATACCCCTTTTCTTGCTCCTGGTGATTTTTCACAAAATCGTTAATTAATTCTGACGCAATACTTAATGCCACAGAAGGTCTGCCTGGTAAATTATCATATTTATACCAACCAGCCTCTTCAATTTCATCCTGATCTATGACAATTGCTCCACCAGCATAATCTGCCGTGAACGCCAACATCAATGAATCTGGGAATGGCCAAGGTTGTGATCCAACATAAGATAAATTTTTTATCTGCAGCCCCACCTCTTCCTGCACTTCACGATGTACAGTCTCTTCAATGCTTTCTCCTACCTCAACAAACCCCGCAATTAAACCATAAACACCTGGTGCAAAATGTGGACTTCGTGCCATTAGCAAATAATCATCTTTTTTAATCAATACGATAATTGAAGGTGAAATACGCGGAAAGAATGACAGATGACACGATGAACAGTGCCGTTCAAAATTTTTGTCCTGATGTACTGTAGTACTACCACAGCGGCTACAAAATTGATGGTTTTTATCCCAGCTGATAACAGAATAGGCTTTAACGGCCATACCATAACGACTATCATTAAATAAAGACAATGCACTTTTTAATGGTAGAACATCAAAAGTATCTGGAGTAGCCGTATCTTTACCCATTTCAGCACAATAATAGTTAACTGAATCAAGAGTGCCTAAGTTAAAATGCCGCTGGAAGTATGGCTTTATTGGCTCAACATCCAGAGAGTCTGGTAAGCTATTATTGCATCGCAGCAACAGACCATTATCACTAAAAACAAACCAACAAGTCCTGTGTTCTTGTACATATGCCATACACAACTCCCAAGTTCATGACCAACCAAGACACCGCCACTTTTATCCACAAAAACTGTGGATAAAGCTGTATGTAAGATGCAAGTAGCATTGAAAGCGCCACTGATTAGTGCCCTGTTTCCTTTCCATCCAATTCGTTCTATCAGCAATAAAATTCTTTTTAAAACATCAATTCCATATCTTTGTGTGGAATGCCCGCATCCATATATTCATCACTACATACCGAAAAACCCAATTTCTCATAAAAAGGGATCGCATAAGTTTGTGAACTCAGCTTCACTTTTTTAACAGTTGAATGGCTGCGAAGATCGGATAAAATGAACTTCATAATATCACGCCCCAAGCCTCTGCCTTGATACTCGTCTAATACAGCCACTCGTTCAATCTTTGAAAAGCCGTCCATATATCGCACACGTGCAACACCAGCAGGATACTCATTGATAAATGAAAGATAATGCACGCTCTCGGCATCCTTCCCGTCTAGCTCAATTTCGGCAGGGACACGTTGACCGTCAACAAATACCTTAAAACGAATCTCCAAACATTTTTGTATGTCCTCATCAGATACAGCTTTTTTAATACGCAGCATGTTACACCCTATTTTAGTTTATTCAGGATCGTACCAATTACACCATAAAATGGGCTGAGAATGAATCACGATTCACTAAAGACTGCATCATTAGGTACTGGTTTTTAATGTGGTTTCTGAGTATTCTATGCTAACTCGTTGCTTACTCTATGCAAACTCGTTGCTTACAAGGAGCTATAATTGACAATAATTGCTCAATTTGACATTGAGTTCACTCAGTATCTTAATGAACAGGGTGAACTAATCGCTGCATTACCTGCGTTTGCAGAAAATGACGCCACACTCAAAGAACTGTATCAAGTAATGGTATTGACCCGTACTTTTGATAAAAAGGCCATCGCATTACAAAGAACCGGTAAAATGGGCACCTATGCCCCTATTAATGGTCAGGAAGCCATTTCTACTGCCATTGGTCACGCAATGCGTCCTGAGGATGTTTTTATTCCCTACTACCGTGATTATGCTGCGCAATTACAGCGCGGTGTGAAAATGTCAGAAATTTTGGCCTATTGGGGTGGTGACGAGCGTGGCAGTCAATTTGCATGCAATTCCCAAGACTTACCCATTTGTGTGCCAATCGCATCACAGTGTTTGCATGCAACAGGCATCGCCTTTGCCTTCCAATATAGAAACCAAGCGCGTGTTGCCGTTGTATGTATTGGTGAAGGAGGTACTTCTGAAGGCGATTTCTATGAAGCGATGAATGTTGCTGGCACCTGGAATTTACCTGTTGTATTTGTTGTAAACAACAACCAATGGGCCATCTCTGTTCCAAGAGAAAAACAAACAAAAACGCAAACCATTGCTCAAAAAGCCATAGCTGCTGGATTTGAAGGGCGCCAGATTGATGGAAATGATATTTTGGCCACCAGACAAGTTATAGGTGATGCTATTGAAAAAGCACGTCGAGGTGAAGGTCCTACACTGATTGAAGCGGTAACCTACCGTTTGTGCGACCATACCACTGCGGATGATGCAACGCGATACCAACCCTCTCAAGAGGTTGACCATGCTAAACCTAAAGAGCCCCTGTCTCGGTTTAAACATTTTCTAGTGCAACACAGTAAATGGACGGCACAAGATGAAACAGACCTGCTACTGCATTGCACAAAAGAAGTGGAAAGCGCTGTTGATGAATACCTGAATACCACACCACAGCCCATTAGCAGCATGTTTGACTATCATTACGCGGAGCTACCCGAATATTTAGTAGAACAACGCGCCCAAGCCATGGAGGAAGCAGCTCATGCCTGATATTACCTTAATTGAAGCAGTTACCCAGGCTTTAGCTTATGAACTGGACCATGATGATAACGTGGTTGTTTTTGGCGAAGATGTGGGCAAAAATGGTGGTGTATTTCGCGCCACTGCGGGCCTACAAGATCGCTTTAGTGAAAAAAGAGTATTTGATACCCCCCTTGCAGAATCAATGATTGCAGGTTTAGCAATAGGCATGTCGGTACAAGGATTAAAACCAGTTGCTGAGTTTCAATTTATGGGTTTTATCTATCCAGCCATGAACCAAATCATATCGCACGCAGCGCGCATGCGTAATAGAACTCGTGGACGACTACATTGTCCATTGGTTTTCCGAGCTCCCTTTGGCGGAGGCATTAGAGCACCTGAGCATCATTCAGAAAGCACCGAAGCATTGTTTGCGCACATACCAGGATTACAGGTCGTTATTCCATCCTCGCCCAAACGGGCCTATGGATTACTTTTAGCCGCCATACGTAGCCCCGATCCCGTTCTTTTTCTAGAGCCTAAAAGAATCTATCGCTTGGTCAAGCAAGCTGTAGCTGATGACGGCCAAGCCTTACCAATAGGCAAATGCTTTACCTTACAGCAAGGTGATGATGTGACCCTAATCAGTTGGGGTGCCAGCATACATGAAACGCTACAAGCAGCCAAACAATTATCCGAAGAAGGCATCTCTTGTGAAGTCATCGATGTTGCGTCAATCAAACCCTTAGACATTGAAAGTATTCTCGCATCTGTAGAAAAAACCGGACGTTGTGTGATAGTTCATGAAGGCGCAAAAACCTGTGGTGTTGGTGCCGAACTGTCTGCCCAAATCATGGAAAACGCAATGAGCAGCTTGATGGCGCCAGTTCAGCGCGTCACAGGCTATGATACAGTAATGCCCTATTTTCAACTTGAAAAGCAGTACATACCTAGTATTGCACGCATTAAAAACAGTGTTATGAGCATAATGGAGTAATAATGACTATTTTCAATCTACCTGATTTGGGTGAAGGATTACCTGATGCCGAAATTCATGAATGGTTTGTAAAAGAAGGTGATACAGTTACAGCTGATCAACCCCTTGTTTCTATGGAAACAGCTAAAGCCGTAGTTGATGTCCCCTGCCCTCAAAGCGGCACCATAGCAAAATTATTTGGACAACCTGGTGATGTAATTAAAACGGGCGAGCCATTGGTGTCATTCGCCTCTGACAACATAAAACCAGCGGATAAAGGTACTGTTGTCGGTAACTTGGAAGAAAGCAGTGAAACCAGTGAAGACAATTTCACGATAGGACTTCAGCACTCAGACACACAACGCGCCAAAGCCACGCCAGCAATGCGTATTTTGGCAAAAAAACTAGGTGTTGATTTAGCGGCAATTAAAGGCACAGGAGATCATGGCTTTATCACGCGTGATGACATTCAAACACTGGCCGATAAGAACGCGCAACCGCCTGCTGGCTTTATACCATTACGTGGTGTAAGGCGTGCCATGCTTCATAGTATGGTTTTATCTCATACAGAAGTAGTTCCTGTCAGTATCTTTGATGAGGCAGACATCAACACTTGGAAACCAGGAACAGACATTACTGTACGATTGATTAAAGCCATAGTAGAAGCATCAAAAATAGAGCCTGCACTCAATGCATGGTTTGACACCAAACACAGTGCGCGTCAATGTTTTGATAAGGTGCACTTAGGGTTGGCTATGGACAATGAGGAGGGTTTATTTGTTCCGGTTATTCATGATGCAGGGAAACATTCTGACAGTGAATTACGCGAGCTCATTAATGAGCTGAAGCAATCAGTGCTTAATCGCGCCGTGAGTACCGATAAATTAAAAGGTGCCACCATAACGCTTTCTAATTTTGGGAAATTTGCTGGCCGTTTTGCAAGTCCGATTATTGTCCCACCCATGGTATCCATTTTAGCAGTAGGCAGACTTTACCAAGGGGTTGTCGCATCTACTGAGGGGAAAATTGAGGCACACAACATGCTTCCCTTGTCACTCAGTTTCGATCACAGAGCGGTAACTGGTGGCGAAGCCACTCGCTTTTTAGGTGCCATTATTAAAGAACTACAACAGGGCTAATGTGGTTCAATCAGCAAGCCATATAAAAAATGATGGGGCTATTTTTATATGACTTGCTGGTGTAATGATCCTCTATTCACTCAGAATTACTGAAAAATGATTAATAATTTGCCAAAAATGCAAATTAACTGTATTCTATGCCTTCAGATCTTGTTCGAAATAACTTCCTGTTTTAGCATTAAATCTGAGCATGCACATTAATGTGCATCTTTGTGCTAAAACAGGAAGTTATTCCGGACCAGATCCATATTTTCCACTTTGGAGGACATCAATGTTACGAAAAATCGGTTTTACCTTATTGTGTGCAAGCGCTTTAATCAGTACCAATGTTTATTCAATTTCAAGCCATGCAATCCAACCTGGATTAACGTTAGAGTTTACATTTCCAGCCAATGACCCCCAGTTTTTTTATAATTTTACCTTTGGATCTATTGCAGCCAATTGTAAAATTGCAACAGAAGATGCAAGTAATATATTGTTTATAGAAGCTGTAGCCAGGAAAGGGGAAGTTAACGGCGTGCCTTTGCTTGAGGGACAATCCGTGAGTGTTAATGTGCACGCAGGTGACAATGTAAAAATAGGCGCTGATTCAGGTGCAAAAGTTAAAATTACTAACTTTGGACCACATAACATCAAAGCGACCTGTTCAACCTAGTACCGTTTCCATTTAGTGAATGGCAGGCAGCGTTATTGCGAAATAACGCATGTCGCTTTATCCATACTGCCCACGGTATAAATAGTGTTACTCCGCATCAAGTTGAAACAAATCAGAAACACTGCTGTCATCCAGCCGTTTTCTTTTACCCGCGCGTCCAGAAGTTGCTTCACTTATGGCTTGGTTCACATCGATTAACTCTTCAAAATTAACCCCGCGTAATTTAAAAAGTTGCACGGGATCATTATCAAGGCGAGCACCAACACCATACAATGTGGCAGCAAGATGCTTGCATAAAAGGGCACCATCAGGACAATTGCAGCTTAATGACAGCTCGTGTTTCAATGGGAATAAGCCCTTATTAGGCTCACAGACAACGTCCATCACACCTCGTGATAATTTTCCAGAGAGCAAGTCTATCAACGAACTGATTTGGCCTGTGCACATTTGTTTCATCATTTGCCATTTGTCAGCACTGAGTGGCTTGATAGCAATCGATACTTTATAGATTGAACTTCCAGATACAAAAGCATCTATTATTCCCGTATTAATTGCTAAATGACAGACAGAACCATTACGTACATAGGTTCGCCCTCGGGGCAATCGGTTGTTGTAATCACAAAAAGATTCTATGTGCTCACACCAGGCATTCCCCCAAAAATGAGTTACAATTTTTCTGCCCTGAATTTCAATAGGCTGAATATGCTGGCCTTGTTTTTGAAGTTTTTTCATTTTTGCAGCAGCTTGTTCACGCCGTTTGGCCACAGGTACATAGGGTGCCCATTCCATAATTTATTCCTACCTATTTGGAGTTTGATACAGTCACACAGATGACTAAAATTCCCAGTTAATTCAAAATATTACGCGCGTCTCAACTTGCTTGAGTAGCGCTTGATATGCAGCTTAGTCCAAACTACAAACATCCAATCGAACCAAATCAAGCAATTGCTTGTCATTCATTTCAGTAAGTAGGGTTGCGCCATTTGCTTGCAATAAATCGGATGCCAGCGAAACTTTTTCAAGAATCATTTGATCAATTTTTTCCTCGACCGTGCCTTTACATATGAATTTATGCACCAAGACATTGCGTTTTTGCCCAATACGAAAAGCCCTGTCCGTTGCTTGATTTTCAACAGCAGGATTCCACCAGCGGTCAAAATGAATGACATGGCTTGCTGCAGTTAAGTTCAATCCCGTACCGCCGGCCTTGAGTGATAAAACAAAAAATGGTGGGCCTTGCTCATTTTGAAACTGATCAACCAACAGCTTTCGTTTTGCAACGGGCGTTCCACCATGCAACACCAAACCAGCCACGCCAAAAATTTGCTCTAAATAGGATGCAATAGCCAGTGTCATTTCACGATATTGCGTGAAAATCAGTACCTTTTCTTGTCGCGTTGCAATTTCTTCACAAATTTCTGCCAAACGTAAAAATTTGCCGCTACGTTGTTCCTCATAATTCTTATCACCTAAGACCTGACTGGGGTGATTACAAATTTGTTTGAATCGTGTCAAATAGGACAATACCAAGCCCTTGCGTGCAATTCCTTCTTCAGCGACTTTCAATGCATGAGCCAGCTCATTGACTGCCTGCGTATACAGGGCCAATTGCTCCTTGGTTAAAGTACACCAAGCCTTCATTTCTGTTTTGTCAGGCAAATCAGAAATAATGGATTTATCCGTTTTTAACCGACGTAAAATATAAGGTTGCACCAAACGTCGCAATGGTGCATATGAAACCTCTGCGGCACTTTCAACTGATTTGATGAATTGTTTGAATCGGGTGCTGGTACCTAGTAGTCCTGGACAAATAAAATCAAATAAAGACCACAAATCACCAAGACGGTTCTCTATGGGTGTGCCAGTTAATGCAATTCGGGCAAAACCTTTTAATTTTTTGGCCTGTTTACTTTGCTCTGAAACTGGGTTTTTAATTGCTTGTGCTTCATCAAGAATGATCAAGTGCCAATGGTTCTCAATCAACCAATTTTGGCGTTGCAACATGCCATAGGTGGTGATGACCAGATCAAAATCTTGCAAAGCGTTTTCGGCTTGCTCTGCGAATCCCTCAATGTCACTGCGACTTAATTCAGAACTGTGTAAAAACAAACAACGCAGTGATGGTGCAAATTGCTGTAGTTCCGACTTCCAATTGGCTAACAACGACGCCGGCAAAATCAAGAGACTGGGTTTACTCGTGTTTCTTTTCTTTTTCATGAGTAACAATGAGATGATTTGCATGGTTTTACCAAGCCCCATGTCATCTGCAAGGCAGGCACCTAACCCAAGCTCGGTCAAAAAATCCAACCAAGTGGCCCCGATTTCTTGGTAGGGCCTGAGCGTGGCATGCAAGGCTTTGCCTGGATTGTTCGCATTAATGGTTTCTGGATGACGAAACTTATCCAGGATGCCACTTAAATCAGTGGAAGCTTGAATGCCCGACCACTCATGCAGCTCCTCTGCAAAATCAGCACCAACCAAATCACGCGCACCAGCCAACAGACGCATGCCTTCAATAAAAGACACACCATCGCGCCCAAAACTGGATTGAACGGTTTGCCAGTGACTTAACGCTTGCTGTAATTTCTCCTGAGAGACTTCAATGTACTGTCCACGAAGGATTATCAAGCCCGTCTTCGCTTGAACAATGGCATTCCATTCCTCTGCCGTCAGTGGCTCGCCATCGAGTGCAATATGGATGTCAAAATTCAATAAGGTATCGGCATTAAAATGACTGCCATTTTTGTTGCCAATGGTAATCTGTACCTTGGGTTTTGATCTCTTTTTCCACCAATTGGGGCACTTTACAATTAGACCACAAGATTCCAACTGTTGAACTGATAGCAACAGCTGATACGCTTCTTCTGGAGTCCAGGCCATAGGATGATAGATGTCTTGGCTGTCGACTAATTCACGGACCCATTCACATTGTTTTGCCGCTTCATGGATGGGCTTTAAAAGATTATACAGAGCCTGTTTGTCAGTATTTGATGCATATTCTTGCAATGCTTTATTAAGTTGTTTGTATTGTATTTCTCGCGATCCGGTCATACTGGCAGCATAAGTTGCGATAAAAGCAAAAGGGTAATCAGTATCTTGTTTGTTTTCCGCCAAATGAAAACAGACGCGCCCGACCTGCTGCCAAGCTGGCAGTTGCTCACCTAAAAAACCGGCCACACCTTGAGGGTTGTTTACAATTTGCACCCTACACCAATCATCAAAGGCCGACCAAATGAAAGTCATGGTTTCTGGGGTGCAATACTCACTACCTGGCATCGGCGGCATCTTTAGCAGCCACGCTTGCAGGTGGTCCAGATTTGGTGCTGGTATGCGCTCACCAGTATAATTTTCTGCTGAAGCATAGTGACACAGTTGATTAACATACTGAGCCAGGTAGTTTCGCCAATATTTCATGGCCATAGACCAATGCGCATCAACTTTTAGTGTTAATAATTGTAACAAACCCTGCTCTTGTGATTGAGTAAAAGCATCGATAATTTCGGTGTGATAAATATTTTCTTCATTATGAGCTGTGTGAAGAGGTATGAGATGCAGGTGCCCAGATGGTGTTAGTGCTAATTGTTGCATTGGATTATTGTCATTTTAAGTTGTGCGCATTGTATCATTGGGATCTACATGCAAAAAAAAAACCATTAAAAACTCAACCAACCGCAGCCGTTTCTTTAGTTTGCGTTAATGATTGATCGGCCACAAAACAAAATCCTGTTGGATTGTCCTTGGTGAAGCCGGCTATAGATAAAGGGGCATTGTCTTCATGAGTGAGTGTATTAAACAATTTTAAGCTCAGCTTGGGTAACAAGACATTAAGCTGGCTTTCATTGTTCATTAAGGTCTTTATAGAAACAAATTGTGACATTTTCACTTTGGAACCTGCCGCGTCACGCCAACCTGCTACAGCAGCACCAGTCGCATCAGACTCTTTAAGGTTTGCAGAATAAAAGCCGGTTTCATTGCTTAGTCGACAAAAAGTAGTACTGATTTCGTGCGCTGTTTTTTGATCCTTGCTGAACCATAACTTACCAAACCATGCTTTGTTACCAGTGACAAACTGCTCTTGAGCGCCAGACCCGGTATGTACGTGTCCATTCAAACGACTGGTCTGTAAGGCCTGTAATTCCACTCCAGGCCTTAATACCAAGATTTCATTTTCATTTTTTGCTTGCTGCACTATATCTACTTTAAAGTTAAACCCTTTATTGTCTTCGACTTTAACACCAAAAATCCAACTGTCACTGATTGGATTGTAACGAATGAAGGATCGTCCAACATGCCAATCGAGTGCTGTCGCTTTATCTATAGTTTCCTTGCCCTCATAAAAAAAAACCAATTTATTAGTCTGTCCATCAATCAACGCTGTTTTAGCATGAAATACGGCACCTTGACGCTGCATCTGGAAAAAATAACCATAACGCTCACCACTTTCATTCGTTACCAAGCCTGAAAAAATCCAACTACCTACCATAGGTGCGGTGGGTTTTATAGCTTGCTCTACATCCACGGCGTCATCAGCAAACACGCCAGTGCTGACCAGCAGCGTTATAGAAAATACAACAGGCAAAATTCGAATAAGAATCATACTAACAGCAGCCTTTTAATTGTGGATGTGACCACAGTGCTTCCCAAAACGAGTCACTCAATACTGCCTCTACAGGCAAATAATAAAGCTTGTCGGAATCAAATGAACGACATTTAACCGCGTCCTTTTCCGTCATTAAAACAGACGATTCTGCGTAGTTTAAATCATCAGCTGTAAATTGATAGTGATCTGGATACGAATAAGCATTAAATTTAATACCCAACTGCGTCAAAGTAGTATAAAAACGTTGCGGATTGCCTATAGCTGCAACCGCTGCCACGTCACCAATAAATGAGTCAATACCAACTGCCTCTTGTGTGGCAAGCTTCATTATGGTTCCTGGTTTTAAAGTCATAGAAAAAGCATCGTCCCAACTGCCTTCATTAACAATTTTAAAATCAACTTGTTTTAAGCGCGCAGCAGACTCTCTTAATGGACCCGCAGGCAAGCACAAACCATTGCCTAAGCCTCTTATGCCATCAATAACCAACAGCTCAATAGCCCGACCCATTTTATAATGTTGCAAACCATCATCACTTAAAATAACCTGGCTTTGGTGTTTTTCTAGCAGATAACGCACGGCCTGAGTGCGTTTGGGTGCAATGACTACAGGACAATTTGTTTTCTGAGCAATTAATAAAGGCTCATCACCTACCCTCTGTGCGCAGTCATTCAATTGAACCTCATAAGGAAAATCATTGATTGTTGCGCCATAACCACGACTCACCACCCCCACACGCAGCCCTTTTTGTCGCATTTTTTTAGCCAACTCAATGACTAATGGCGTCTTACCAACACCACCAACACTAAGATTACCTACAACTAGAATCGGTACTGGGAAACTCATTTGACAAAAGCGCTGCAAAAACCAGCGTCGCACTCGAGCAATAACGCTAAAGCCCCAGGACAATGGCCACAACAACCATTGCAATGGATGTGAACCATACCATAATTTATCGAGAAAGGCAGACATCAGCTAGACACTTCATCAAAAGCCATGCCCATTTGTTGTGCGTTATAAAGCTGCGCGTAATAGCCGCCAGTTATAGTAATTAACTCTTGATGCCTGCCCTGCTCAACAATGCGCCCATGCTGCATCACCAGAATTTTATCAGCGCGTTTGATGGTTGAGAGCCTATGAGCAATGATTAAAGAGGTGCGGTTGGTCATGACTTGCTCTAGGGCTGCCTGTATGTACTGTTCCGATTCACTGTCTAAAGCTGAAGTGGCCTCATCCATAATCAAAATAGGTGCGTCTTTTAAAATGGCTCGAGCAATAGCGATACGTTGTCTCTGACCTCCTGACAACAACACCCCATTTTCACCAACTCGAGTATCATATCCATTCGGTAATTGACTGATAAATTCGTCAGCATGAGCCAATTTTGCTGCATTAACAATCTGCTGCCTGGTGACATCAAAGCGACCATAGGCGATGTTATTAGCCAGACTGTCATTAAACAGAGTTACATTTTGACTCACTATAGCCATTTGCTTGCGTAAATCAACCAAATTAAGTTCGTTAATAGGGCTTCCGTCTAAAGTAATTAGCCCTTGAGTGACGTCATAGAATCGAGGTAACAAACTGGCTATAGTGGTTTTACCACTGCCTGAATGCCCAACCAAAGCAACCGATTCGCCCGCCTCTATAGTAAAATTAACATCATGTAAGATGGTTTGTCCCTGTCTGTAAGCATAGGATACCTGTTTAAATTGAATTTCACCTCGCGCTCTTTGGGACAAAGCCACGCCTTGCTTTTGTTCTGTTGCTCTATCTAATAAATGAAACACACTCTCAGCACCAGCGAGTCCTTTTTGAATGGTTGCATTCAACGTCGTCAATGTTTTCATAGGGCCAATTAATTGAAACATGGCCGCAATAACCGCCAGAAATGAGCCTGCGGTGATAACAATCACGGTGGATAACTTAATAGCAGCAAAAACAATTGCAGCAATGGCTATGGCAATTACAAATTGAACACCAAATACGTTAATCGCTTTACTGACAGCAACTTTCATATCATTTTGTCGTGATATTTCTGTTGCACTGTTAAACTTCCCTTCTTCGTATTGTGTGCCACCAAAAACACGCACAACCCGATAACCCTCTATTGCTTCGCTGGCAATTTCAGTAACCTCACCCATATTCCGTTGCACTTTATGGCTTATCCGCCGTACCCGCTTGTTGGTGGCATTGACTATAAAGCCAACAAAAGGAATGGTCAGCAAAAACATCAACGACAATTGCCAACAAATAACCATCATGACCGTCAAAAGCCCAATAACAAGGCAAGTATTTTGCACCAAATCAGTCAAAGCCTCAGCACTAACCTGGGCTACTTGCTCAACATCATATAAAATTTTAGACAACAACTGACCCGAAGTTGCTTCGTCATAAAAATCAGCAGGCAAATGAAGAATGTGGGCAAACACTTTTTGTCTTAATACTTTAACCACCGAG
>JBIODT010000044.1:0-13489 GCA_044445305.1 Legionellales bacterium
GTGACGGCCGCTGGGTTGCTTCGTGGCCTCGCAATGACGCACTGTTTGAGTACAGTGTGTGATGTTATAACTATTTTCCATAAGTCAGCAAAAAACTGAAAAACGCAATGAACCAATAGAGCTCGTCATTGCGAGGCTACGAAGCAATCCAGAAAGTTCGGAGTGACGGCCGCTGGGTTGCTTCGTGGCCTCGCAATGACGCACTGTTTGAGTACAGTGTGTGATGTTATAACTATTTTCCATAAGTCAGCAAAAAACAGAAAAACGCAATGAACCAATAGAGCTCGTCATTGCGAGGCTACGAAGCAATCCAGAAAGTTCGGAGTGACGGCCACCGGGTTGCTTCGTGGCCTCGCAATGACGCATTGATTGAGTGCAGTATGTAAATTAACAACTGTTTTTCATGAGTCAACCGGTGGGCAACTAGATGCTTGAAGCTCGGCTAATATTTTTCACTATTGTAATAAAAATCCAGTCCTGCTACCATCCGCCAATACTGTTTGTTCATTGGCTGTGTAGGTCAGGAGCATCATTTGATTAAAGTACTGATTGTTGATGACCATGCGTTGGTTAGAATGGGTATTCGGCGATTGCTTGAAGACATGCCGGACGTGAAGGTTGTTGCTGATGCTGAAAGCGGAGAGCAAGCTTTAGACTTGGTGAAATTACATCGCCCTGATGTAGTGCTGTTAGACATGAAAATGCCTGGCATCGATGGCTGGGAAGTCACGCGCCGATTAAAAAAATCAAACCCACATATAAAAGTAATTGCCGTTACTGCGATGAGCGCCGATCCGCTGCCGACGCGCGTGCTGCAGTTGGGTGCTATGGGCTATTTAACTAAAGAGTCTGGTGCCGATGAAATGGCTGCCGCGATTCGTAAGGTCGCCTCCGGTGAGATATACCTCAGCGCGGAAGTTGCTCAAAAACTAGCCATTAGTAGTTTGCAGGAAGCCCAAGAAACCCCTTTTGATTTGTTGTCAGATCGTGAAATGCAAGTCATGTTGATGATTACCGGTGGTATGAATGTCCAAGATATAGCTGAGCGCTTGTTTTTAAGTGCTAAAACAGTTAATGGTTACCGTTACCGCATGTTTGTAAAATTAAAGATTAAAAACGATGTGGAGCTTACTTATTTGGCCATGAAGCACCGTATTATAGAGCAACCAGTTGATTTAATAGAAGAAAAATGTATGAGTTAATTTAGGAGCGTGGCTGCACGCAGCACACACCAATTAATTCTCGATCTTATTTATTTGTCCAAAGTCCATTATTTTAAATGCCATGACTAATACACAACCACTTTCCGCAGAATTGGCTTTATTTCTTACCAAGCTTCCCGGTGAACCAGGTATTTACCGTATGTTAGACGCTGAGGGTGTGGTTTTATATGTGGGTAAGGCCAACAATCTTAAACAACGCGTTAATAGTTATTTTAGCAAACAGGTTACAGGTGCTAAAACCCGCTCTTTAGTCGGTCAAATTCAATCAATAGAAGTATCCGTCACACGAACTGAAATGGAAGCTTTATTGCTGGAAAGCAACCTCATTAAAGCATTAAGACCTAAGTACAATGTGTTACTGCGAGATGACAAGTCTTATCCTTATATTCATGTATCCAGTCACGCGGAATTTCCCCGTATTGAGCTGTATAGAAGTAAAAAAAAACCAGTTTCAGGTGACTTTTTTGGCCCCTATCCCAGTAGTACAGCAGTTAAAGACACCATAGTAGCCATTCAAAAAATATTTAAAATTCGCAATTGCCGTGACAGCTATTTTAATGCGCGCTCGCGTCCTTGTTTGCAATATCAAATCCAACGTTGTACAGCACCTTGTGTCGCTTATATTTCATCCCAAGCTTACAAGCAATCAGTCGCTGATGCGGTTCGATTTTTACAAGGTAAATGTCAATTAATATTAAATGAGCTTGCGGCCAGAATGGAGCAGGCTGTAAGTCAGTTACATTTTGAAGAGGCGGCTGTTTTAAGGGATCAAATTAAAAATTTACGCTTGGTACAAGAGCAGCAAGGGATGATGCAATTGCGTGGGGATGCTGATGCGATTGCCATAGACGTTCATCCCGGTTTTGCATGCATTCAATGTGTGACGGTTAGAGAAGGGCAGGTCTTAGCCAGTCAGCACTTTTTCCCTAGTGTGCCCAAAAATAGTTTTGATGAGGCGCTTGGAGATGCTGACCTATGGCAGCAAACGTTTGAGGCTTTTGTTGGTTTTTATTATTTAGACCATCCTGAACGAATACCAGCACTGATTATTAGCAATCAATCCTTAGCATCTCATCAAGCTTTAGAGCAAGTATTGTCACAAAAACGCGGTAAAGCTTGTAAGATTCAGATTAATCCACGTGGTACAAAAGCACGGTGGATGGATTTCGCAGTCAATAATTTGCGTGTTTCATTGGCAGAACACAGTACCAAACACGCCACTGTTCGAGCGCGCTATCAAGCTTTGGAGCAGTTGCTGGCATTGCCAAAAAGCATCATGCGCATGGAGTGTTTTGATATCAGTCATACTCAAGGAGAGGCAACTGTTGCATCCTGTGTGGTGTTTGATGAGCAAGGTCCCTGTAATGATGAATACCGGCGGTTTAACATAGAGGGCATTACTCCAGGCGATGATTATGCGGCTATGAGGCAGGCAATCACACGGCGTTTTAAACGGTTGCTAGAAGCACAGTCTTTACCCGATGTGCTGATTATTGATGGTGGTAAAGGTCAAGTAGCCGTTGCGCAACAAGTATTAGCGTCTTTAAACGTCATGGGTGTCACGCTGTTGGGCATTGCCAAGGGCCCTGCGCGTAAAGCCGGCTGGGAAAAGCTTGTCTTGGTTAATGAGGCCAAAGAATTTACCTTACCTGAGGATTCAAAAGCCTTGCATTTGTTGCAACACATTCGTGATGAGGCACACCGATTTGCCATCACCGCGCACAGAAAAAAAAGAAACAAGGCACGGTTAGAGTCCACACTGGAAGACATTGAAGGTGTGGGCGTAAAGCGCAGACAAGCCTTATTGCACCGTTTTGGTGGCTTGCGTGAGCTTGCAAAAGCACCCTTGGAAGAAATTTTGAAAGTACCAGGAATTGATGCCCGTTTGGCTGAGCGTATTTATCACTATTTTCATAATTAAATTCATAGCGCAATCAAAAATATAAAAAAATACGGAAGTTTTCGTGTATTTCTTCTTTAACTATCATAAGATTAAATTAACAATGGTTTTTTTGATTTGCTTTTAAATCGGACTTTGGACCAAGAAGGTTAGCGTCGAGGTTTTTTCATGCACTTGCCTCTAAGGTCCAATTTCAGGCCAAGTGACTTTCAGGAGAAAGCAACGTGAATAAAATACTAATAACAGTGCTGATGATGTCCATGGCGGTTATGGCTTATGCGGGTAATTTTTATGGAACCGGTTTGTGCGGTTATCCGCAATACGAGTGTATCAAAGTAAGCTCCGGTCAAAACTGGGAAAATTTGTTCCCTGATCCAGTGCAACGCGATGTCGTGCAACGGGTTAATCGTACCTACAATTATTTATACCCAGGCAAAGAGCTTGCGGTTCCTAAAAATTTGCCGCAGCTTAATATTTTTGATGTGGCACCCTTCCCGCTGAAACTGGAAGGTGAGAGTGAAAAACAAATTGTGGTTGATCAGGAAAAGCTGGCTTGGGGTGCCTATGATGCTGAAGGCAATTTGGTGAAATGGGGTCCTCTGTCTTCTGGGCGAGACAAATGTTCCGACTCGAATCGATCTTGTCGCACTTTGACAGGCATCTTTAGGGTGTTTAGTAAAGAAAATGTCCACTGCACCTCCGATGTGTTTCCCGTAGGCAAGGGTGGCGCCAAGATGCCTTTTTGTATGTATTTTCATAAGGGATTTGCTTTACATGGCTCGGATGACATTCCCGGACAAAGGGCCAGTCATGGATGTGTGCGTCTGTTCACTCAAGATGCCCAATGGTTGAATGAACAGTTCGTTGAGTTGTCTAGTGAGCGTAATAATTTTATGGGTACTAAAGTAACTGTACGTCCGTTAAACGACAGTGAGAAAAAAATATGAATACACTCTTTATAAGCAGGATGATCCCAGTATTAGGGCTTTTATCAGTCTGTTGTTTAAGTTCAGCAGCAGAAACCACGCCAGAGAAACCAGTTAAAATGTCTGCAGCGGAAAAGGCAAAAAAAGATGAAACCAGATTTCCTATAGGATGTAAGCCTGTAGGCTATAAGCAAAGCCTGAAAGTCTTGTCCTTATTTCCCGGGAAAGAAGGTGCTTTACAATCCATGTATTTTTTCTTTAATCAGTTGCCTGAGACCGTGAGCTTGTATCAAATGCGTGATAAGGACAGTGAGCTTTCCACACGTTATAACCATACCATTAAAGGCAGTTCCTGGGCGGTACTGGCTACAGGAGAGCCATTGGTCAAATTTATTTGTTCTTTGGGTGATGGTAAAGCAGGTTATGGAAAAATTGTTGATTGTGCTGAGTCGCTTAAAGTTTGTGAGTACGTACATGTAAAATTTGGCTTGAATAATAAAGGCAACTTTTGGATAGTAGACAGTAATACCAGAAACGGGGCCGTCAGTGAAGTGGTTCATTATGGCATCATACCCGGCGTATAAGGATATCACATGAAATCATTAGCACCTTGGATTTGTTTGTTCGTTGCCTCAGTCAGTACTGAGGTTTTTGCAGATGAAGGTTTTAATACTTACCGTCTGGGGAATTACAATAAAGCCGCTGAATCTTTAATAGGTAAATCAGGCAAAGATGCGGTTGCCGATTATTATTTAGGCCGACTGTCTCTGTATGGTTATGGGCAATTAAAAAATACCAGCCTGGCAATGCGTTATTTCACGCAATCAGCAGAAAAAGGCTATTTACCAGCGGTTTTGGTGATGGCGAAATACAGTTTGTTGCAGGAAAAAAATCTGGAGCAGTCGTTACGCTGGTTTAAACAAGCGGCATCTGCTGGTGATGTCAACGCACAAATGTTTATGGCAGCAGCCTATCTGTATGGTGTTGGAGTAAAGCAAAATACCGATGTTGCTACTAAATATTATATTGATGCTGCAAAAAATGGCAATGCCATAGCCCAATTCACTTTGGCTGAGAACTTTATAAACAGCCGCCAATCATCTAACAACAAATTGGGTCTGATTTGGCTTACCAAATCAGCCAACAGTGGTAATCCTAAAGCGCTGACGCTGCTTGGCAGTCTTTATATTACAGGCAAATTGGTTACGCAAGACATCAATAAGGGCAGCACTTTATTAAATCAAGCCGTTGCACAGCATTTTACGCCAGCATTGATAGCTTTGGGTGATCTTGCCTTGAGTCAAAAAGACTACCAACAAGCACTCACGTGGTTTAACAAAGCCATTGATCAAAAGGATACTTCGGCCTATTTGCATTTGGCACGTGCTTATTTACAAGAAAAGAGCCCAATCTATGATGCAAAAACAGGATTTTTATGGACTTTGAAAGCAGCCCAAAGTGGGTCTGCGGATGCTCAAAGCGATTTGGCCAATTTATATCAAAAGGGTATTGGTGTCGATGCGGATGACAATTTAGTAAAACAATGGTCTGAACAAGCGCTCCAAACCAAAAAACAAACGAATAAAACACCGCCTTTGGCACAAGCAGCCCTGTGGCTCAGTAACGATGCCACTGACCAATTAGAACAAACTGCCTATAGGATGCAGGGTATCTTCAGTGCTTGGCAAAACCCTGATGTCTTGAAAGACAATCAATACAATCAAGCGCCGCTATTAAGTATCACGACACGTAAAACCATTTTTAAACCTCAATTTGAGCTGATACAACCTAATGATGTACCCATAAGCAGTTATTATTATGCGTTGATCAGTAAGAACCATGCTTTTGAAGAAAATCAATGGACTTACCCAAGTTACAAGCTCAATTTGCAACTCGAAACATTACAAAAAGAAAACAGTATGGTGGTAGCCAAACTGAATCTGCCTGCGCCTTATATGAATGCAAGCTATTTTGATGATGGGTCTACATCAGCCGATTTAATGGACAGCTGGACTCCTGATTGGCAACAACAAGCCAATTATATGTCGATTTTTAATCAGCTG
The DNA here is from genome assembly GCA_044445305.1 of Legionellales bacterium. Lineage (GTDB taxonomy): Bacteria > Pseudomonadota > Gammaproteobacteria > Legionellales > Legionellaceae > Legionella. Next base: position 6,113 of record JBIODT010000044.1, read on the forward strand.
TATTCTAAAGCGATATTAGGGGAAGCTCAGTCGCAATTTGAAATAGGACAAATGTTTCAATATGGCCTAGGCGTCACACAAAATTACGCATCAGCGGCTATTTTTTATCAAAATGCGGCAGAGCAGCAGCATTTAGGTGCCGAATACAGTCTGGGTATTTTATACTTGCAGCACCCACAAGACCAAAGCAGCTATCAAGTCGCCTTAAATTGGCTAACCGATTCAGCATTTAAGGGTAATAAACGAGCCCAGTACGTACTTGCTCGAGTACTTGAGCAAGGAAAAACTGGTGTGGATGGCACGCAGTACATTAAACCGAATCCAGAGCAGGCTACCTCCATGCTTTACCTTGCTGCCGCCAATGATTACGGCCCTGCTGAATATGCGCTGGCTGAGTATTTAGCACGTCAAGCAGACAGCGGTCTAAGTATTGAGGTTAAAAAGCATAAAATAGCTTTAATTCGCCAACTTTATCAAAGTGCAGTAAGTAATGGGGTAATGCAAGCCCTGTTGCCACTGGCTTATTATAATTCTATGGATGTGGACAACCAAACTCAAGCCAAGGCTTTTGCTGTGGCTGAAGCGCAGGCAGAGGCGGGTGATGAAAAAGCTGCCTTGTTGTTGGGTCTGCTCTATGATAGAGGTATTGGTGTGGCAAGTAACGCAGAAAAAGCCACCTACTGGTACCAACATGCAGGACAAAATTCAGTAAGTCAGTTTATTTTAGGTACTTATGCTGTGGATGGTGGGCGATTCACTGAAGATAAATCACAGGGCATGCAACAGTTATCAGCGTCGGCTGCAGCCGATTTTTCCTACGCGGACTTTAATTTGGCCGCAGTAAAACAGCAATTAGGCGAGGATTTTTTACCAGAGCTTACCAGAGCCTACAGTTTGGGGAACAGTCATGCGGGCATAGTGTTAGCGGATTATTACCTGGCAGTAAACAGTTCCCCGGATAAAATGCTGCAGGCGAAGCAGATTTATTCAGGGTTAGCAGAAAAAGGTGATCAGTACGCGCAATTAAAATTAGCCTTTATGCTGGATAAGGGTTTAGGCACTGAGCCTGACGCAGCTGCAGCAGAACGCTTGTATACAGCCTCAGCGGAACAAGGTAACGCTACAGCCCAATATTTGTTGGGTCAATTTTATCAAGCAGGTACTAATGGTGAGCCTGATTATAAATTAGCTAAAGAATGGTACTTAAAAGCCGCCAGTCAGTTGCCTGAAGCCTTAGTTGCTTTAGGCTTTCTTTATGAAACAGTTGATGATAATTATGTTGATGCATTCAAGGCTTATGAGCAAGCCGCAACCAAAGGGAATGCAAAAGGTTCTTACGATTTGGCTTTGATGTATCTGTATGGCAAAGGCATGGCTGTCGATAATAAAAAGGCCCAAGCTTTATTTGCTGAGGCTGCCAATAAGGGCGTTCATCCGGCGAGCATCAATGGCGGCGTGCAGGCACAGAACTTAGTAACTCAAGATCAATCTATCAAGGGAACCGTTAAATGACATATTTTGTAACTTTTTGTGCCTTAGACCAAAAAGCAGGCGCCAATCCTTTATGGCACAGCTGTCTTTTATTGTCTCAACTGGATGCTGAGCAAAAAAAAATGAAAGTGGTTGCTACTTGGGGTTTTTATGGTGTACCAACCACGGGCAGTAAAAGCGGATTGATGCATAAGTTGAAAACCAAGCTGGGTGTAGCGGTTGATCTGGCGGGTAATCATGGTATGTTCCGTCATGAAGACATTCGATTTTTAGATCTGGGTAAGGGCTTGCATGGCGTGACTTTCGAGTTAACTCCAGCGCAATTTGCATTGCTGCAACAAAAATGCCTTACTATGGCTGCAGAGCAAGAACAAGCGATTAATGAGGTTGTGCTACCTCTAGGACTTCAGGGCAAGCCAAAAAATGAAGCCAAAATGTATCCTCATGAACAATATTCGGCTCTAATTTACGATTTAGAAAAAATTAAAGCACAGGAGAAAGGAGAAAAGCCCAGGCTACAGCCTTTTGAAATACGCGCATCATTGGGCCTTTGGGGGCCTGGACTACAATATTCCGATACTTGTAAATCTTTGGCCATTTCTTTGCTGGCGCAGGTATTAACAGAAAAACAGATTGCCAGGCTTACCGAGAACGGCAACCATCCATCTTTACCCCGTTATAGTGGTAAAATGGAAGACATCTACTTGCACAGCACCGGCCCTATATGCCAGTACACAAAGACTTCAGGCGATGTTGTCTGCTATCGTGATGGTACGGATCCTGAGGTTAAATTATACTGGACACTCCCGCCACAAGAGTTAGAAACCTCATCAAAAGACACTACGCAGTTGCTGCAATTGGATAAAGAATATTGTCAGGAAATGAAATCAATAGTTAATAAACTACAAGGTCTGGAGTGGTTGTTCCGAAATGCTTGCCTGCCCTCAAAACTTCAAAGCAAACAGCAAAGTTTAATTCAACAGATAGTCAGCGCTTACCAAGGTTTTTCTGTTATCAAAGCCAATGAACCGATGGCTACAAGTGCTGGCTGGCATGGATTTACCCAGAGACTTTTTGCCATGCCTAGAAACAAAGAAGAGAGGGATGTCCAGGAAAAGATAAAGCAGGCCAAGTCACTCTTTAATTCTTTATATATGGCCGTGGTTGATAAATGGGAACTTATAGATTCAGATTCAGATGCAGTCGAAGTCGTTGCATCTTCTTTATCAATAAATCAGCAAAAGACTTTGTGTGAAATATTAGGACGAACTTATTGTGAAGCGGAACCTACTTTAGAAGATGCGGTACAATCTGCTGCTTTATCATGAAAGAGCCGAACCGGCAATGCCGGTTCGGATGTTTTCGGACTTAGAGCGACGGAAACACAGTGTTAAGCAGCCATCGCCTTAACTCGAGCGACCAGACGGCTTTTAATACGCGCGGCTTTATTTTTATGAATTAAGCCTTTTTCGGATGCTTTATCAATAATGGGTTGTGCTTTACTGTATGCTGCACGAGCGGCTTCTTGATCGCCAGCCTCGACTGCTTTTAGCACATTTTTAACATAAGTACGGAACATAGAACGCGCACTGGCATTGTGTTGACGCAGTTTTACGTTCTGACGTGCACGCTTGATCGCTGATTTAATATTTGCCACTTAAAACTCTCCACTCATTCAGGTCTTTCATAAAGAGCTTGATCATGCACAATGAGTCAGAATTTGTCAATATAACTCGTAGAGTATTTACAAATATTTTGAGCTTTATCACAGACGCCTGTTTTTTTATGTTGTATATGGAGGTAAAATCGTGATTAGGAATCTTAATGTTAAATAGGGTATAAAACATGCAAGCTGATTTATTTTATGAAACACGATGTGATACCGCGATTCCTTTGTATTTAATATCCCAAGCGCAATGGAAAGAGGACATGGAGGTTTTATCTGCCAATGAACGTCATTGTTTTACAAGCCGGCAATTTAAAGGCAAGCTGGGTGATTATTGCATTATAAACCATGCCAATGGCCAAGTCAGTAAAGCATATATTGGTAGTGGTGACGGCAATCAAGAATTGGCTTTAGCGTATGCAGTGCTTTTATTACCTGCCTGCAGTTACCAGGTGCAGGATATTTTGAGTCATGGTGCCGCAGTGATGTGGGCATTAGCACAATATCGTTTTGATGAATATAAAAAATTTGAGCTGGCACCACGACTTTTAGTGGTTACTGCTGATGATTTAAAGGACATATTGACTCTAACCAAAGCGCTGTTTCTTGTACGTGATTTAATTAATAGACCTACTAATGATCTGGGGCCTAGAGAGCTGGCTGCGGTGATGGAACAGATGGCTAAAACGCACGGAGCTCAGTTTAAGCAATGGGTAGGGGATGAGTTGTTGCAAGACAATTTTCCAGCCATTCATGCTGTTGGCCGTGCCTCGGCCGCAGCGCCTCGATTGTTGGCGCTAACTTGGGGTGACGACAGGCACCCACATGTTACTTTAGTGGGCAAAGGGGTTTGTTTTGACAGTGGTGGCTTAAATATTAAACCCGCTTCTGGAATGCGCACCATGAAAAAAGACATGGGTGGTGCTGCTCAAGTCATAGGTTTGGCGCAGTGGATCATGACCCGAGGTCTGCCCATTCGACTCTGCGTGTTGGTACCTGCTGTTGAAAACGCAATAGGACCCGATGCCTTTAGACCAGGCGATATTTTAACGATGCGTAATGGCTTGACTGTAGAGGTGGACAATACCGATGCGGAAGGACGCTTGATATTGGCCGATGCTTTGGTTATGGCCTGTGAAGAGCAGCCGGAGCTTCTGATTGATTTTTCCACATTAACGGGCGCTGCCCGCGTTGCAGTAGGTACAGAAATATCAGCCATGTTTACTAATAATGACAAGGTGGCCGCAGAGTTAACCGATGCTTCCTACAAAGCATCTGATCCACTATGGCGCATGCCTTTATTTGCCCCTTACGACGAGCTGCTTAATTCAACTTGCGCTGATTTAGTGAATACCAGTGCTTCGCCCTATGCCGGGGCTATTGTTGCCGCCTTATTCCTACAGCGCTTTATCACTAAATCCGTGCCTTGGGTGCATTTTGATATTATGGCTTGGAATGTCTCCAGTAAACCAGGAAAGCCAGAAGGTGGTGAAGCCATGGGTGTGCGCGCCGTTGCTGAGTATTTACTTCGGGCTTATGGCTGATTGGAGTTGTCTGCAATGGCATGGGTTTGTAAATCATAGAGCGTAGTCTTGATGCAGCGCAGCGTAATCAAGGTTTTAACAATTTAAATGAAGAATGAAAACCTTGATTAAGCTGCGCCGCATCAAGGCTACGCGCTCCACCTAAGCTGGTCTTGAAGTTTTTCAGAAATTCAATGAAGACATCGAGACGGATTCCTGTAGGTTGCGCCAGAGATTAAATATGAAATTAGGAGTTGTCTTCAATGGCATGGGTTTGTAAGTCATAGTCTCTGCTTTTATAGTATTTATAATGAATTCGACTCTGCTCTTTTTCAGCTTCTAAATAAGAGACTACTTCCAAAATCCTCCTGAATTTGGTATGAAAAGGAGGAATGTCTGCGGCCATATTTAATAAAACATCATTAAATCCTCTCGGCGAATTGCCATGGCCTATTTGAACTGGTGGTGGCGGCTCAGGGCCTTCGCCTTGTAGGTTGTGGGGGATAAAGCTGTCATCTCTGAAGGTCCATAATAACTCATCAAGATTTTCGGCATCTTGTTGGTTATTACAATGAACATAAATTTTATGACCCATGGAATAGACTTTCTCTATGAGACGACAAGCAACCAGCCAGTGTGCATCTGGCTCGGTGCTTGCCACTAAATAAAAATCAACGCGAATGAGTGACATGACGTATCAATTGTATTAATAAAGGAACAGGTCTGCCAGTGGCATTGCGTTTTTTTCCAGAAATCCAGGCCGTGCCCGCAACATCTAAATGAGCCCAGCGGTATTTTTCAGTAAAACGGGATAAAAAACAGGCGGCAGTGACGCTGCCGGGAGCTCGGTCAAAAGTAGCGTTCAACATATCCGCCAACGGGCTTTCTATGGCGTCTTGATAGGCATCATCCAAAGGCAGGCGCCAAACTTTGTCTTCGCTTGCAGCGCCTGCATCCTCAATGAGCTTGGCCAATTCATGGTCTTTGGTCATAAAGCCAGTTGCTACAGAACCCAGTGCAACAATTACGGCGCCAGTTAAGGTCGCAATATCAATCACAAATTGCGGATTAAAGCGTTCGGCATAAGTGAGCGCATCGGCTAAGACCAATCGACCTTCAGCATCGGTATTGATGATTTCTACGGTTTGTCCTGACATGCTGGTTACTATGTCGCCTGGTTTTACAGCAGAGCCACTAAGCATGTTTTCAGCACTGGCGATAATGCCAATGACATTAACTGGTAATTTCATTAAAGCACATGCTTTTAAAGTGCCGAGAACGCTTGCAGCGCCACACATGTCATACTTCATTTCATCCATAGCATTGCCGGGTTTAATGGATAAGCCACCTGAATCAAAAGTGATGCCTTTACCCACTAAAACTATGGGTGCGTCCTTACCGCCACCTTGGTATTGTATTTCTATCAGTCTTGGTGGCTGATCGCTGCCTTGAGCAACGGCTAATAAAGTGCCCATGCCCATTTGTTGCATGTCTTCAGGCCCCATCACTTTGCAGCTCATGCCTTCAGCTTGTTGCGCCAATTGCTTTGCTTGTTCACCCAAATAAGTAGGGGTGCAAATATTTGCCGGCATATTCGCCAGATCGCGGGTGAACGCAACACCAGCGGCAATGGCCTTGGCCAGGTCAATGATTTGTGGGTTGGCATCTGCCAAGTAAAAAGTTACCGATTTTAATTGATGCGGCTTGGGATTGTTCTTTTTAAAGTCAAGCAATTGATACTGTTGGTTGTCAATTTGTACTATCATTTGCTCCAATTGCCAATCAGCAGTATGCGTGGGCAGTTGGGGGAGGCATATGGTTGCAGAGCTGATTCGTTGCTTGATTAAAGCATGGGTCAACTCCGTCAGCCTTTTTTGCAGTGCACTTGAGTTGAAGTCAGCTTTTTTTCCACATTGAATGAGTAATATCGAGCGCCCCTGCACATCTGCCTGCCATATGGCATCACCCGCATCAGTTGCTTTTTGCATCAGTCGGGTAATTAAACCATTCTGTTCTTTATCCAAGCTTAATGCAAAGTCGGACAGTTCTGTATCAGAGTAGACACCAAGCACCAGGCATTCACTGGTGGTTAGTGCCGGTTTTTGCGTTAATTCATAATTCATGCCTGATTTCCTAATGGACTTTGAATAAAGGTTATAGTGTACTTAAAGAAAAGAAACTACACAATTGGGCTGTGAACAAAGAAGCAGGTAATCATTCAGATCTCTACCCAAACAATGGTGGGGCTATTTTTTGGGTAGAGATCTGATGTATTATTCCATAGCGCGATAGCGATAGTACAACGTTTTACTGATTCTGTTTGATGACGCTCAGATTGCGTTCAGGTTTGAGCGATGGCAGGTCGTTAATGATTTTAGTGACGGAGACCCTTCCCCCGCTGGCGGGAGAAGGTGCCCGATAGGGCGGATGAGGGTGGTTCAAATGACATGAATGACACTTTAGCGTAGCCTTGATGTAGCCATATCGTTACCCATAAGTCAGCACAAAACTGCAAAACGCAATGAACCAATAGGGCTCGTCATTGCGAGGCCACGAAGCAATCCAGAGCGTTCGGAGTGACGGCCGCTGGATTGCTTCGTGGCCTCGCAATGACGCACTGTTTGAGTACCGTGTGTGATGTTATAACTATTTTCCATGAAATAACTTGTGGGTAACGATATGGCTGCAGCACAAAAC
>JBIODT010000045.1:0-13420 GCA_044445305.1 Legionellales bacterium
CCCATGGATCAACGCTGGGATTTTATTGAACAGGTTTTTTCTTCCCACGACCCAATACGCATTCAAGAGCTCACAAACAAAAAATCAATAAAAAATTTGTTACCTGCGCTACAAAAAGCGCCGTCTGCTGCTGCCATTCTGGAAGAAACGGAGCAGCTTCCACAGCTTGAAACGAATCCTGAGAATACAACAGCCCAAGAAGCGGTCACTCCGATTGTTCCTGCATTGACCGCTTCCACAGTATCAGAATACAGTTATGCGAAAACCTTTTTTGGTAAGCCACCATCTGCTGAATTGAACTCATTTAAACAAGATGTCGCGACGACGAACACACCAGAAACAACTTAAGCGACAATACATGCGTATCCGCCTTTCAAACCACAGCACTTTGTTGCGCAGTTACGCAGATGCCGTGTTTTAAGCGCATGATACGCCTAAAGGCATCATCTATACGCCGGCTGTCTATCTTATTATCTACAATCAATTGCTCAATACAATCTATCAGTTGTGGTGCAGTATTATCGCCTAATTGATTGCCAAATATCATCATATCGGCCCCGGCATTAATCGTTAGACACAAGCTTTCTTCTAAAGAATAATGATGAGCAATAGCCTGCATTTGCAAGTCATCGCTGATGATTACACCATCAAAACCCATTTTTTCACGTAACAGTCCAGTTAAAATTTCATGGGATAAAGTAGCAGGCAAACCCTGAGCGTCCAAAGCCCTATTGATAACGTGCGCTGTCATCACCATGTTTGGCTTATCAGCATCCTGCAACAGGCGCTCATAAGGAACCAACTCATCCTGTTGAAAAGTATCAGTTACGTCTACAAACCCCTCGTGCGTGTCTCCTGTTGCACTCCCATGACCAGGAAAATGCTTGTACGCACAGGCAATACCATGGTTATTAAATACACTAACAAATTGGCGCGCAACACGAACAACCACATCAGGATTATTTGAAAAACTTCGCTTCAATTTTCCAATAATGCCCAGCTGCTCATTTAAAGACAAATCAACTACAGGGGCAAAATTCAAATTAAAACCCAAGCACTTTAAAGTAGATGCCATTTGGCTGGCTTCTTCATATAAATCAGACTCAGACAACCCAGCTAATGCAACGGCATTCAAAGTTGCCTTACACCCTTCAATCTTAGTTAATCGGTCTACAGCCCCGCCCTCATAATCTAGCGCGATTAATAAAGGCGCTCCATCATTATTCAACGGTACTTTGGATGCCTGGTGGTTCAATTGGCAAATCAACTGTTTGATTTGAGATTGAGTTTTTAGGTTTTTTCCATACAAACCATTAGAGACATCCTGATCAAACAATAAAACGCCACCCAAGCCATCACAAGCAAGCCACTGAGCAATAGGACTGTTGTCATGAACATGGCAACCATTAAATCCCATAATTAACATTTGTCCAATTTTATTTCTTAAAGTAATCAATTACCCGCTCCCTTTGTTCAATATTCAAATTCAATTTAATATGAAAAGGATCATACACAAAGATAATAAATTACGCTATGGAATTAGGATCACGTCCGCAATAACTTCCTATTCTTACGGACGTGAGCCTTATAGTGGTTCTATAATCGGAATACTGGCAAAATCACAACTACACTTAGACGTTGCCTCTGGAGGCAGGGGTACTGCTGCAAAATCTTTTGAAAAACAAACAGAAACGTTCCATGCTTTATCGCCCTGGTTAATGACCTCAGGTAAAGACCAATAATCTTTTGCTCGGTAAACTGTATCCTTCTCAGCTTCCCAAATTATTGGCGTAAATTGAGCATGATACATCAACTTTTGTAAGGGTTGACAAGTAAAGGTTTGTCTTGCCCAAGGTTGTCCACTAGGCACTGTCACTGTTGTTAATACTTTTGCTGAATTCGCGTCTACGACATCTACAGTAACATTGTATTTAAGCCAACAACTGTCTTTGGCTAATGTGAAATAACAATTAAAAGACCAAATTGGGCTGCTGCATACAAGCACCCACAATAGAATTAGTGTTTTTATAAACATAACGCAACCCTCTAATATATGAGACATTCTCTTGAATTATAGCACGTCTGTCGCTTTAATTGCCGACAGCCCCTTGTAAATTATAGTGCACAAGAAGTATTGATTTTATCCCGCCTTAAGTATAAGCTTGGGCAATTGGAGAGGTGGCCGAGCGGCTGAAGGCGCACGCCTGGAAAGTGTGTATACGGCAACGTATCGAGGGTTCGAATCCCTCTCTCTCCGCCAGAATGTTAAGGATTGTGTCTGGAATAACTTCCTGTTTTAGCGCAAAGATGGGTATCATAGATCTGATGCCAAAACAGGAAGTTATTTCAGACACAATCCTAAGGGACTGTGCAAATGAAACCACAATTTTTAGCCCTAGGCAGTTTGATCATTATCGGAATGTTATTGTCATTTAACGTAATGGCTGATGGTTATTCTCCGGCATCCACGTCACAAGACCAACCCTGGTCTGTTACTGCCAGTTTTGGCGGTGGTAAATACCAACACATACACCCTAAAGACAGGCAAACCGCCGTCGGCCGATTGGCGCTAGGTAATGAACTCATGCTAACAGGCAATTACGCCCTGGGATTAGAGATGGGTTTACAAAATGGCAACAACCTGCGCTTAAATATTCCTAATGTCACACTTGCACTTTTAGAATGGTTGCCTGTACGCACAACGCTTGGCCCTATGCTGGATTTATTAATCACTGCTAAAAGTGACCCACTAGGGAGTAGTTCTTTTTTTGCGCAGCTCAAGGGTGGTGTGGCTTACAGGTATTGGCACATAAATACCGCACCAATTAATGACCTGTCTCAATTGGCCGGAGAAATTCAAGCTGGATTTGGCTATCCGATAACGGCTCTTGCCAATTTAAGCTTTTTATATCAAGGGGTTTATGGCAGCGACCCCAAGTTACATATAATAGCGTCCAATCAAACTGGACATATATCTAACATTCCCGTCTTACATGCTGTATTATTAGGCCTTTCTGTTAACCTATAGGCCTGTGAATGAACCTTAAAATTGCAAAAAACACCATTATATTGACCGCATTTTTATCCAGCTGCGTGCAATTTCTTTATGCTGACACTGTTACAACAAATAAAACCAGCGATACAGCGATTCAAAATTCCATATTAATCCACATCAATGAATACAGACAACAACACCATTTGCCTAAACTAAAAATGAATAATTTCATAGTAAAAGAAGCCAAACAGCACTCTATTGATATGGCAAACCACAGTATGCCCTTTGGCCATAAGCACTTTAGTCAGCGCATCAAAAAATTGTATGCACAAATTAATAATGCCAATGCTGGAGCAGAAAACGTCGCTTATAATTACAAAGATGCAAGCGATGTGGTTAAAAATTGGTTACGCAGCCCTGGCCATAAAAGAAATATTGACGGTCACTACAATCTAACTGGTATTGGTGTTGCTCGCGACCAAAAAGGGAAATTATATTTCACTCAGATCTTCGTCCGCACAGAGCTAAGAAATAAGGGTCGTGTCCGAAATAACTTCCTGTTTTAGCCCTGTTCCATCAACGGAACAATGAAAATTTGATAAATATAAGCTATGATTAACGTTTTGATTTAGGAGTCTATTTATGAAAGTTGGTCATGACAGTTTATCAACCAAAAGCCAATTAAATGTTGATGGTAAAGTTTATCAGTATTACAGCATTAAAAAAGCAGAACACTCCCATTTTAAAGGGATCAACCTTCTGCCCTACTCGCTTAAAGTTCTTTTTGAGAATTTATTGCGTTTTGAAGACGGCTCGACCGTAACCACAAACGACATTAAAGCGATTGCGCAATGGTTAACCACCAAAACCTCACAAAACGAGATTGCCTTTAGGCCGACCAGAGTGCTCATGCAAGATTTTACAGGTGTTCCTGCTGTGGTTGATTTAGCCGCGATGCGTACAGCCATAGTAAAAATGGGCGGCAATCCGGATAAAATATCCCCTCTTTCACCGGTGGATTTAGTCATTGATCACTCGGTGATGGTCGATAAATTTGGTACTCCTGACTCACTTGAAGTGAATACAGTCATTGAAATGGAGCGCAATAACGAACGTTATGAGTTTTTACGCTGGGGACAAAAAGCCTTTGCTAATTTCCAAGTAGTACCACCAGGCACTGGAATATGTCATCAAGTCAATTTAGAGTACTTGGGTAAAACGGTCTGGAGTAGTGAAGTAGATGGCCATCTTTATGCCTATCCTGATACTTTAGTAGGTACTGACTCCCATACCACCATGATTAATGGATTGGGTATTTTAGGTTGGGGCGTTGGCGGTATTGAGGCTGAAGCAGCCATGCTGGGTCAACCTGTATCCATGTTAATCCCTGAAGTAATCGGTTTCAAATTATCTGGAAAACTAAAAGAAGGCATTACTGCTACCGATTTGGTACTCACAGTCACACAGATGCTTAGAAAAAAAGGCGTTGTGGGTAAATTTGTTGAGTTTTATGGTCCTGGACTTAATGATTTACCGCTTGCAGACCGAGCTACCATCTCCAATATGGCACCTGAATATGGCGCTACCTGTGGCTTCTTCCCAGTAGATAAAGAAACCATCAAATATCTGAAATTGACTGGTCGTGATGAACACACTATTGCCCTGGTTGAGGCTTATTCTAAAGCACAAGGCATGTGGTATGACCAAGACTGCGAAGATCCCATTTTTACTGATGTCCTGGAACTTGATTTAAACAGTGTTGAACCTTCACTTGCAGGGCCTAAAAGACCACAAGATAAAGTAACTCTAAAAACACTTCCCCTTGAATTCGATGCCTTTCTCAAAGAAAGTGGCAAAGAGAATGAAAAAGGCAGTCTGTTCAACGTTAAAAATAAAGACTATCAAATGCAACACGGCAACGTGGTGATAGCTGCTATAACCAGCTGTACCAACACGTCTAATCCCAGCGTTCTAATGGCTGCAGGTTTGGTTGCCAAAAAAGCAATTGAAAAAGGCTTACAACGTAAACCATGGGTAAAATCATCTTTAGCCCCAGGCTCTAAGGTTGTAACTGATTATCTAAAACATGCCGGTTTACAAACTTATTTGGATCAATTGGGTTTTAACTTAGTGGGTTATGGTTGTACTACCTGCATAGGAAATTCCGGTCCTTTGCCAGATGCTATTGCCCATTGTGTTACAGATAATGATTTAGTCGTATCTGCAGTCCTGTCAGGAAACCGTAATTTTGAAGGGCGTGTTCACCCTCAAGTACGGGCTAACTGGTTGGCATCTCCCCCATTAGTGGTTGCTTATGCCTTAAGTGGGACTACTTGTTCTGATTTAAGCACAAGCCCTTTAGGTCAAGACAATAACGGCGCCGATGTTTATCTAAAAGACATTTGGCCAACCAATGCCGAAGTGGCTGCTGAAGTAGCAAAAGTAACTGGCGGCATGTTCCGCAAAGAATATGCTGAAGTGTTTAAAGGTGATGAACACTGGCAAGCAATTAAAACCAGTACTGGCAGCACCTATGCGTGGAATGCTGATTCTACCTACATTCAACATCCTCCTTTCTTTGACAACCTAAAAGCAACGCCTGATGCCATTAAGTCTGTTGATCGTGCCTACATATTGGCTCTTTTCGGTGATTCTATTACAACTGACCACATTTCGCCCGCTGGTTCTATCAAAGCCAGTTCCCCTGCCGGTTTGTATTTGGAATCTAAAGGTGTTAGTGAAAAAGACTTCAACTCCTATGGTTCTCGCCGTGGCAACCATGAAGTCATGATGCGTGGCACTTTTGCCAACATTAGAATCCGAAATGAAATGACTCCAGGCCAAGAAGGCGGCATCACGCGCTACATCCTTAATGGTGAAATCATGCCCATTTATGATGCTGCCATGCTGTACCAACAAGAAAAACATGACTTGGTAGTGATTGCTGGTAAAGAGTACGGTACTGGCTCATCACGAGACTGGGCAGCAAAAGGCACCAATTTACTCGGGGTTAAAGCAGTGCTCACCGAAAGTTTTGAGCGAATTCACCGATCTAATTTAATTGGTATGGGTGTTTTACCACTCCAATTTTGTGATGCAGTGACACGTAAAACATTGGCATTAGAAGGCAATGAACGAGTCAGTATTGATCTCTCTGACTCATTAAAACCAGGTGCCATCATAACTGTCACCATAGAGCGCGCTGATGGTAAAACGGAGCTGATTAAAGCACTTTGTCGTATTGATACTGCTGATGAATTAACCTATTATAAAAACGGTGGCATTTTACAGTACGTGTTAAGGAATTTGTGCAGTCAATCCAAATAAACAACACCTCACAGATCGTCATCCCACCGCTTAGGGGCTAGTTAAACAGCCCCTAATACCTCTCAAATTAAGGATAACAGTGAATCATTCAAAAAAGGTTTTGAGTGTTTTTTCCTTGGTAATGATTAACGTAATTGCTGTTGATAGTTTACGGACATTACCAATTAGTGCCAAGTTGGGTGTGTCACTTATATTTTACTATTTTGTTGCAGCTGTTGTTTTTTTCATTCCAGTTGCTCTTGTAGCCGCAGAATTAGCCACTGCCTACCCTAAGACTGGTGGTATTTATATTTGGGTGAGAGAAGCATTTGGAAAACGAGTAGGCTTTATAACCATTTGGCTGCAATGGATATACAATGTGGTTTGGTACCCGACCATACTCTCTTTTATTGCTGCCACCTTAGCGTATTTGGTTGCACCCGAATTGGCAAACAATAAAGTCTATTTATTAGGTACTGCGATAAGCTTGTTTTGGATGTTTACCTTATTGAATTGTTTTGGCATGAGACTTTCCAGCATAGTCAGCATTATTGGTGCGTCAATTGGCACTTTAATACCCATGATATCGATCATCATTTTAGCTGCCGCTTGGATCTTCCAAGGCAAACCACTGGCTGTTCATATGCCCATATCATGGTTTCCAGACTTCAGTGCTGTTGGTAATTTATCCCTTTTCTCAGCTGTTTTATTCAGTCTCATTGGTATGGAAATGTCCGCCGTTCATGCTGAAGAAGTGAAAAACCCACAACGTGATTATCCAAAGGCATTGCTGTACTCCACCCTATTAATTATATCCACACTGTCTTTAGGGTCCTTAGCTATTGTTCTTGTTGTACCCAATGAAAATTTAAGTGTTGTTTCAGGTCTCATTGATGCTTATGCGGTATTTTTCAAGGCATACAACATGTCATGGATGACCTCCGTCATGGCAGTATTTATCATACTGGGGGCTTTAAGTGGTGTTTCTGCATGGATCATTGGACCGACTAAAGGGTTATTGGTTTCTGCTCGCGATGGTTCCTTACCGCTTAAATTTGCCCGTGTCAACAAATACGGCGCACCCGTAACCATTCTGATAACTCAAGGCATTATATTTACTGTTTTAAGCAGTGTTTTTATTTTATTTGACTCAATTAATGCCGGCTATTGGATATTAAGTGATTTGAGTGCTCAGATGGCTTTAATGGTTTATATTATTATGTTTGCAGCGGCAATAAAACTAAGATACAGCAAACCCAACCACCCTCGTGGCTATACCATTCCTGGTGGCAATATAGTCATGTGGTTGGTAGCAGGCTCGGGCATACTGTGCTGTGTCACGGCGATGCTGATTGGCTTCGCGCCACCCACACAAATTCCCATTAATAATGTGTATCTGTTTGAATCACTTTTAATCGGCGGATTGATTTTATTTGTTTTTATCCCCTGGGTAATGGCTAAAAAGCATGAGGAAGAGCTGTAACACAATGGCTCAGCGGTTCCTTCAATTTACCGAAAAACAATGCGTCATTGCGAGGCCACGAAGTAATCCATGGGTTCGGAGTAACGGCCGCTGGATTGCTTCGTGGCCTCGCAATGACGCGCTTTATTATTAAAACAAGACAGCCCTGGAGACCAAGATGCATGAAAAACCCCTCATGCATCTTAGTCTCCAATCCTATTCAGGCAAAGACATTAAACTGGCATTACCCCCTGCCGCAGTCGTATCCACAGTATAAGTACGCTCATGACATAATCGAACCAAATAATTAGGACCGCCTGCTTTTGGTCCAGTACCTGATAAGCCCTCACCACCAAAAGGTTGCAACCCAACAACTGCCCCAGTCATGTTACGATTTACATAACAATTACCTACGTGAACGCGTTGTCTAATGTACTCCGCTGTTTCATTAATTCGACTGTGTATGCCTAGAGTTAAGCCATAGCCAGTTTTGTTAACTTGCTGAATCACATCATCTAAATTTTGACGCTTAAACGAGATGACGTGCAAGACAGGTCCAAATACTTCTTTGTCCAGTGCGTCCAGACTGTCTATAGCAATAGCTGTGGGTGGCATAAAACTTCCAGAATTATTCTCTTCACTGATCTGACACTGATATAAAATCTCATGGCTTTTTTTCATATGATTCACATGCTCTTGCAATAATAATAAAGCATCTTTATCAATAACAGGCCCTACATCAGTGGTTAACCAACGAGGATCACCAACAACCAACTCGGCCATGGCACCTTTAAGCAGCTCGACTGTTCGTGGATAGACCTCTTCTTGAACAAACAAAACCCTTAAAGCCGAACATCGTTGTCCTGCGCTACCAAATGCAGAGGTTAAAGCATCAGTGACCACTTGTTCGAGTAAGGCTGAAGAATCAACAATCATAACGTTCTGCCCGCCAGTTTCAGCGATTAAGGGTATGATCGCACCACCACGTGTCGCTAAGGTACGGTTAATCAGATTCGCAGTATCAGTGGATCCGGTAAATAATACAGCTTTTATCCGCTGATCCGCGACTAAAGCAGCCCCAATCTCCTCGCCGGAACCAGGAAGCAATTGAATAGCCCCAGCCGGGATCCCTGCTTGATGCATTAATTTTACAGCAAACGCTGCAATAAGTGGCGTTTGTTCTGCTGGTTTTGCTATGACACAATTGCCTGTAGCTAAAGCCGCAACGACTTGGCCTGTGAATATTGCCAAAGGAAAATTCCAAGGACTAATACAAAGAACAACACCCCGTGGATGTAGGCTCAACTCATTCAGCTCACCCGTATAACCATTTAAATGCAATGGAGATGCCATCAACTCTTGCGCCTTCAGGGCATAATAATGACAAAAATCAATTGCTTCACGAAGCTCGCCAATGCCATCATTCCAGGTTTTACCAGCTTCAAGACAGGCTAATGCCAAAAATTCAACACTGTTTGCTTGTAATAAATCGGCAAAACGCTCGATACAGGCAGCGCGCTGCGCAACAGGCGTAGTACCCCAGTCTAAACAGCTTAACTCTGCCGCAGATAAGGCCACCTCAACATCATCCAAAGAAGCATTTTGCACACTACCAACAACCCTGTCCGCTTGTTGTGGTGATGTTACTTGACGTTTGGTAGCGCGGCTGTTCATGCCTGCGGCAATAATTGGACCCGCCTGCCAATGCTGTAAATCCAAAGCCAACAATTCCTGCTGTAACAGCGATCTTTCATAGCGATTACTAAAATCAAAACCCTTCGAATTTTTTCTTCCAGGTAAAAACAATGCTGGTGGTAACGGTATGTTTTTATTTATGTTTTTGAATAAAGATTTGGCCTTACTAACAGGATCCTCTATCAAATCACTAATTGGCGCATTGTCATCAACAATACGGTTTACAAAAGAAGAATTGGCGCCATTTTCTAAAAGTCGTCTGACTAAATAAGGCAGTAAATCCTCATGGCTACCGACAGGGGCATAAATGCGACAAGCAATACCATAGCACTCTACTGGCACAATTTGCTCGTACAGTTCATTTCCCATACCATGCAAACACTGAAATTCGAAATCTCTATAATCACCGACTAAAGTCATGATCATCGCAACTGAATACGCATTATGCGTTGCGAATTGCGGGTAGATTGCATCGGTCATGGTTAGAATTTTTTTGGCACAAGCTTGAAAAGACACATCGGTAAATACTTTTCGGGTAAACACCGGATACTCTGCTAATCCCTGCATTTGTGTTTTCTTAATTTCGCTGTCCCAATAAGCACCTTTAATTAATCGAACCATCATACGACGTTGTTTCTTCCTCGCAAGAGCCGCCACCCAATCCAATACATAAAAAGCACGTTTTTGATAAGACTGCACTGCTAGCCCAAAACCATCCCAACCTATTAAGCTGTCGTCATTAAAGACCTTTTCTATGACATCCAGAGAGAGCTCCAAACGATCCGACTCTTCTGCATCAACAGTCAAGGCAATACCATAGTCTTTTGCCAAACGCGCCAGTGCTAACAGCTTAGATGGCAATTCGGCAATAACCCGTTCATACTGGGATTCGTTGTAACGTGGGTGGATGGCCGATAATTTAATTGAAATTCCAGCGCGTTTATAAACATCAGAATTTTTGTCTGCTTGCTTGCCTATGGACTCAATAGCGCTTTTATAGGCTTCAAAATAACGTGTCGCATCAGTAGCGGTTAGAGCAGCCTCTCCCAACATATCATAAGAATATCGGTATCCTACAGCCTCTTTCTTTTTTGCTCGTGTCAAAGCTTCATTAATAGTACGCCCCATTACAAATTGCTTGCTCATGATGCGCATGGCTTTATCAACGGCAGTTCGAACTACCGCTTCACTGCTGCGATTAACCAACTTCATTACAACTTTAGATAAGGTGTTTTCGGCTTTTTCTGGAGTAAGTACTTTACCAGTTAACATCAAAGCCCATGTGGTTGCATTAACAAAAAAGGACTCACTTTGCCCTCGATGAGACTTCCAATCTCCTTCAGCCAGTTTGTCTTTAATTAAATCATTGATGGTGGCATTATCAGGAACACGCAACAAAGCTTCTGCCAGACACATTAAAGCAATACCTTCCTCACTCGACAAAGCATACTCAGTTAGAAAAGAATCGATACCAGTACTCTTCTTGCGCCCAATCCGTACCGCATTAACTAATTTGCTCGCATTGGTTTTAATAGCAAGCAACTGTTGCTCATCCAAAATTGCCGCATCACAAATCAACATCATTAAAGACAACTCGTCCATACGATAGGCATTATTAACAGCAGCGCGGATACTGTCTGGCGATTGAATAGACTGCTTTTCAAGCATGGTATGCTCCATATTAGATTGAGTAATAGATGAGCTTATCTTAAACCCTCATTTAATTCAACGCATCATCAATACAACAACAAGATAGCCCGTATTATAACCCCTTGAATTGTATTATGATTTATCCTGTTGGGCAAATTAAGCTCTCAAAAATTTTACAAATACTACTTTTTTTGTTACAATGGCCATCTTTTAATGACCAATAACGGTGATTAATCTAAATCGAATTTAATAGCAAATGGGGATGTCAGCACAGCCACTTATCCTAAGACAGCCCTTCGATTTAGTCTAATTGTCTTTATAATGACGCACACCAGTCTTTTTTTATAGGTTACAAGTGCGCTGCATAAAGATACCAAAAAAGGAGCAGCATGAATACATTATTAACTTTCATCTCAGGCGTTCTACTAAGCGGCAACATAACCAGTAGCACCCCACCAGTTACTGCAACCGAAAAAAATACCAATACACAGCTGCAACATTTAAGCCATAAAGCACCGCAATTAAATAAAGGGGTATTAAAGCTCGCGTTAACAGCCTATAAAAATGCAGACAAACGAGGCGCAGTTAAAAAACCAGTACTAACAGTAATCGATTATTCTCTTCCATCGAACAAACAACGTATGTGGGTTTTTGATGTGCGTAATGAGCGCCTTTTATACAACACTTATGTTGCTCATGGTAAAAACTCTGGCGTGAACAATGCACATCATTTCTCAAACAGAGAATCAAGCAAAGAATCCAGTTTAGGGACTTACATCACCAAAGACACCTACATGGGCCACAAAGGCTACTCGCTAAATTTACAAGGTTTAGACAGAGGATTTAACGACAACGCTTACAACCGACGCGTTGTGATACATGGCGCATGGTATGTAGAGCCTGATTTTATTAAAAAAGCAGGTCGTGCAGGCCTGTCTTGGGGATGTCCTGCTATAGCCAGAACTTTAGCAAAACCAGTTATCAATACCATTAAAAATGGTTCCGTAGTCTTTGCTTATTTTCCTGATAAATACTTTTTATCTCATTCCGGTTATTTAGTATAGTTATGGGACTGTATGAGTTTTTTATACGGCGTTTTTAAAAATAAAAAAAGCCAGGGCAAGCCCTGGCTTTAAGTAGTCATTCATAATAAGAACATCCCGTTCTTATTGTCATCCTGACAAATCAGTTCCGTCTGATTGCAAATCCATTTGCTTGGCCTATATCCTTACAGACCATGAATATAATCTAGCAACTAAATATCAGTTGCGCAAGGGCGTATATTTTATGACAACTCTGACCCCAGAAAGACACCGCAAGTTAATTTACAATAAAAACAATGTGTTACGAAACATTTAAAATAATACACCGTGGTAAAATGCCATTTTCTTCTAGCTAATTGAGAAATCTCTTACAAGAAATAGAGCAATTGCAAGCATTCATACCTCTCTATACAAAAAATAGCCCCACCATTTTTTATATACCCAAGATGCTTGAATCTCGCATGTGATATGGTATAACTTGATATGATCATGATGCCCTCAATTAATTCGAGGTCCTATTTATTTCGGCAGTACTGCATGAGGATTTTTCATGCAGTACTACCCAAAGTCCAATAAGGTACTAGAGTAAAATTATGAACCAACCAATAAATGCAGTAAAAAAAGACAAGCTTCAAATTATAGATTGGCTAATTGAACATTTCTCAAACGCCTTTTTTAAAAAAGGGAATCAAATTAAACCACTTAAAATTGGTATATTTGACGACATTATTGATTTTTATGAACGATTAGATACGCCCCCTTTCAGTAAAAAATCACTGCGAGAGGCATTAAGTTATTACAGTGCTTCGCCAGCATATTTAAACTGTCAAAAAACAGGTGCGGCTCGCATCGATATTTATGGTAATGAAATTGACGTTGTAACAGAAGACCAAGCTAAATACGCGCATCAGCGCTATCAAGAGCGCTATGTTAAAAAAAACAGTCCTGTAACGGATAAAAGTTTGGATAAAGATGCATGAACGCCTGGATATAAGGCGTGTCATTTAAAGTGTATAAATATACCTCTCGTACCTGAAGACCCTGGGTTTTCACTGTCGCTAAGGTTCGTGTCCGGAAGATGTAGGTTGGGCCTTGGCCCAACAAGGCAGTGGCACGGGCGCTGAACTTCGTACATGTTGGGCCAAGGCACCAACCTACAAGACAATACACCGTAATACTGCGTTAAATAACAAGTTCAATAGTTCATGAACGCCTGGATATAAGGCGTGTCATTTAAAGTGTATAAATATACCTCTCGTACCTGAGGAC
>JBIODT010000046.1:0-13348 GCA_044445305.1 Legionellales bacterium
CTTACTGGATCGGCGAGTGCGCCTCCTCACCACGAACGGATTCAAACTATGCACAAAGTAAAAACCACGAACAGGTTCAAACTATGTACAAAATCAAAGTTGACGCTGACGTCAACTAAAACTTAAGGCTAATTGGAAGGGTGACCCAGTGGAGCTACTCAAACCCTGTCGTTTTTGTTTTGTGCAAAATAAAGTCAAGTGATAGCTATATTTATTGATTTCCACTAGAATAGAATCATTTGAAACAGATTGAATTAATTATGCCTATTGCTCATCTTTTGTTGGCCGGCTTGGTTGTGATTATTTGGGGTGTTAACTTTCTTTTTGTTAAATTAGGTCTTGAAGAAATTTCACCCTTACTACTTTGTGCCATGCGGTTTTTCTTTGCCAGTATTCCTGCTGTTTTTTTTATAAAATTACCCCGCGTGTCGTTTCGTATCGTTGCACTTTATGGATTGGTTATGTTTGCGCTGCAGTTTTCACTGTTGTTTATGGGCATGAATGTAGGAATGACGCCTGGAATGGCCTCATTAATCATGCAGGTGCAGGTGTTTTTTAGCATGTTTTTGGCAGTGGTGTTTTTAGGTGAGCAACCCAGCTTATGGCAGGTGGTTGGGGCCCTGGTTTCTTTTATGGGCATTGGTTTGGTCGCCATGCATTTTGACAGCAACATCTCTTTATGGGGTTTTATCTTGATACTTGCAGCGGCTGCTGCTTGGGGTTTTGGTAATCTTATTACTAAAAAGCTGCACGCTACCGATTTGATTGCCGTCATCGTTTGGGGGAGCTTTGTCGCGGCTTTTCCTATGTTGTTACTGGCTTTACTTATCGAAGGACCGAGTAGTTTTATTGACACCTACGAGCATCTGACTTGGCGTGGTGTCGGTTCATTACTTTATATCGTTTACGCATCAACATGGATTGGCTATGGCGTATGGAATTGGTTGATGAGTCGTTATCCGGTTGGCGTGGTTGCACCTTTTACTTTATTGGTTCCTGTGGTGGGGATCTTGAGCTCGGTATTGCTGTTGGGAGAACCCTTCCAGTTGTGGAAGTTGATTTCATGTTTGCTTGTGATTGGTGGGCTTTGCATTAATTTAATCAGCGCACGCTTGCTTCGCAGTCGTGCGGTAGCTGAGTTTTAAGGTGAATGAATTTAAAACCATTATGTTGTGTGCCGATGATTTTGGGTTTACCCCGGGCATTTCCCACGGTATTTTAAAATTGGTACGCATGCAGCGCTTGTCCGCAGTCAGTTGTATGGTGAATACAGCGGATTTTATTCCTTATGCCGGCGAACTGCTGGACTTAAAAGACCAAGTACAGATAGGTTTGCATTTTAATCTGACGGACGGTCCATTATTGTCAGACCCAAGCAAGCAGGGTTTTGGTTTAATTGAACTCTTAATGAAAACCCACTTGCGTTTGATTAATCCCACCGTTATAGCTCAGGAATTTAACGCCCAGTTGGATAAGTTCATACAAATAATGGGTTTTTTGCCCGATTTTATTGATGGTCATTTGCATGTGCATCAATTTCCAAGGATAAGACAAGTGATCCTTGACATCTACGAGCAGCGATTAAGATCTAAGCGCACGCCTGTACGTGCAACTTATCCCGCCATCAGTCTCAAACCATACCAATTAAAGGCCAGAATATTGGCACTTACTGGGGGCAGGGCGTTGCAACATTGCTTAGAACAACGAGACATACCTCATAACCGTTATTTTTCTGGTATTTATGATTTTAGTTGCGGGGTTCCCTATAGGACTTTATTTAGGCAGTGGTTGGCTTTAGCGCCCAGCAATACGTTAATTATGTGCCATCCTGGCGACGGTATCGGCATTACAGATGGTATAGCACCCGCTCGCCCAATAGAATTGGACTATCTTTTAAGTGATGACTTGCTTCGTGACTGTCATGAGTTTCGGGTAGTACTGGCCCTGCCTAGCGACAGGCCCAGAGCCTTGAAACAATAAAACTGTAGGTGGAGACTATCCCCATTACCAGAATTAACGCAACGATATAATTCAACTTGCTGTAGCGCAACAATAAAAAATACAGTGATTCATTGATTACCCCAGCCGAGGCGCAAACGACAAAAAAATGAGGCAGTTTTAACTTTTTTTGCGCGTGCATTTGCGAGAAAGTAAGGTGTTTGTGACCCACAAAGCTGATATTAAATGAAACCAAAAAGGCCAGTATATTGGCTATCAGTGGCTGCATGCCTAAACCGCTTACAAGAATTAATACGATAGAGACATGCACCAAAGCGGCTGTGCCTCCTACGCCTACAAAGTAGAACAGTCTGTGGGTTAATTTAAGGGAGGCTGTCATCGAAACTCAAATCCTCGTCAATAATATAATGTGGTCTATGCTTCACTTCATCAAAGACACGACCTATGTATTCACCAACCACACCTATTGCAAATAATTGGAGGCCACCAAAAAAAGAAATGGCCGTGACTGTCGTCGCCCAACCCGGTGTTATGATGCCAAAAAGGAAAGTATTGATGATGATCCATAGGGCATAAAGAATTGCGGCAGTCGCTACAGCAATGCCACCTAAGGCTATCATTCTGAGGGGAAATGCGGTAAATGACGTGATGCCAGTAATGGCTAAGTCCAGTAAAGAATAGAAACTCCATTGCGAAGTGCCTTTTTTCCGAGGCTGTACGGCAAAAGGAATTGCTATTTGTTTAAACCCAACCCAGCTGTATAGGCCTTTCATAAAACGATTGCGTTCAGGTAATTTTTGTAAGGCGGTTACTATTTTCCGGTCCAGCAATCTAAAATCACCCGCATTGGCAGGGATATTAATTCGATTGATTTTGGATGCAAATTGGTAAAAGGTTTTGGCACAGATTTGTTTCAACCACGATTCATCAGAGCGATCTTGTCTAACGGCATAAACCATGTCATAGCCTTGCTCCCATTGAATAATAAATTCATCAATAAGATCAAGAGGATGTTGAAAATCAGCGTCGATTAATACAACCGCGTCACCTCGAGTAAAGTCAAGACCTGCACTGAGTGCTTTTTCTTTACCAAAATTACGGCTAAAACGCAGATAACGAAACGACAATTGCGTTCGCAATTGGTTAATAATGGTTACCGTATTATCGTGACTGCCATCATCTACAATCAGGATTTCATAGGGATAAGCCAATTTATTAAGTGTGTTGTCAAGGGCGGTAATGAACTCAGCAACGACGGCTTCTTCATTATAAATAGGAACAACACAGGATATTAATTTTGTTTTACTTTTAAATAAGGTCATGTTTTAACTCCAACCTTCGCATGGTTCAGGTAAATAAACAGAGTAACTGCGCCGTTAATGATGGCAATGTATAAAAATACATCTTTGACAGTATAGCCCATTTTTAGCATCAAGACTGTGGCTGCCGCTGCCAAGACCATGAACAAGGCATTGATAATATTATTAGCAGCAATAACGCGAGCACGGTGAGATTTATCACTGCGTTTTTGTAGCAGTGCGTATAAAGGGACAGTATAAAGGCCACCACAAATGGCTATGAATAATAAATCAACGACAATACGCCAGCCAGTTAATGTTTGTAATAATTGATAAGGTGTGATGAGCTCCGGCAGGCCTATCATGTTTGCATTGCCTGCTGCAAAATAGAGATCCACTGCAAACAGGCTCATGCCCAGGGCTCCAAGTGGTACAAAAGTCGTCTGTACTTTACCGTCTAAGAGTTTGTTGCACAGTACCGAGCCTAGGGCTATGCCAATTGAAAATAAGGCGATAAAGAAGGTAACAACCAGTGCATCTGCATGCAGTATGTCTTTTGCAAATACTGGGAACTCGGCTAAATAAACCGCACCTATCAACCAAAACCATGAAATAGCAAGAATGGGCAGCATTAGGTCTGGTTGTTTTTTAGCATAGTGCACTACGCGTATGGTTTCTTTAATGAAATTGTAGCTGATGCTCTGCTCTAAATAAGCAGTATGGGTATTGGGAATGTACAAGCTGGTTATAAATCCAAGGACTGCGAACAGGCAAATGGCAGTTGATATTAAAGCCACCCCAAAGGGAAGCAAAATTAATAGGCCTCCTAAAATCGTACCCAGTAAGATGGCTATGAAGGTACCTGCTTCGATTAAGCCATTGCCAGCAATTAATTCCTCTTCATGCAGTTGGCTGGGCAGCATCGCATATTTAAGAGGACCAAAAAAAGTAGCTTGTATTCCTAAAAAAAACAGGACGGTTAGCAGCACTAGGGTATTGTGTAAATAAAACCCGCTCGTTGCAAGCAACATTATGATTATTTCAGCAAATTTAATGATGGAAATAAGGCGTGATTTTTCATATTTATCAGCCAATTGTCCTGCAGTAGCAGAAAATAAAAAAAACGGCAGTATAAACAGCCCTGCGACCACGGTCACGAGAATTTGTGGGTTCATTCCATAACTGGCAGCAATGCGGTAGGTGATTAAAATAACCAGGGCATTTTTAAAGACGTTGTCATTGAAAGCCCCTAAAAACTGGGTGATGAATAAGGGCAAAAAACGACGTGTTTTTAAAAGATCTAATTGGTTGATGCCCATGACTGTTGTTCCTGTTATTCACTTGCGTTCTTGTCTGAGCGCCAATTGTAACATTTATTTATTGACAGGCCCTTAATAAAAAACAGTAAATTATTGACTGCACAGTCCTAGCAGAATGTATATAAATAATACACAAACCAGGTTTTTTATGTTATCATTATATAATAAACAGCGTTACTTGATTTGTTGTAAGGTACAAAATGATGACCCATGCTTATCTATTAAAAAATATTGTGGGACTGGAAACAAGTATAGGTTCTAGACTGACAGGACATACAGTGCACTCTGTTCGCTATCAAGTGGATAAGAAGACCAGTGTTCCTATTTTTTATAAAGAAAACAAGCATGGCAATGCCCAGGCGTCGGTTAATGAAGTTGCTTTTAGTGAGCTGGCTCGCTTGTTCATGTGTCCGCACTCAACCCCGCCCTACCACGTGGTAAAAAACAGTGCCAATGGCGAGGTGGTCGGTGTCGCCAGCCATCACATTCAATCCTCTATAGCCCAACGAGAAGATTATAAAAACGTTCAGTTTTTTAATATTCATGGTGCTGATGCTTCCTATCAATTGACACCGGTACCGGTAAGTTCGCCCGTGGACATCCCGTTTACCTTCCTCAATAAACTGCCTCATGGATTTTTTGCACAATTAATGGATGACAAAAAAAGAGGGCTGATTGCTGTCGACATGGAATCTCTCGCCAATGTTTTGGTTGGCAAATATACCTTAGAGGATGATGATTTACACAAAGGCAATATTGGTATTTATATCACGCTAAAAGATGGCAAACATCAGGTGGTTTTTTTTAACATTGACCATGATTTGGCAATGAGTGACAGCCTGATGTCTTTTTTTAAGACCCGGTTGCACAACATAGGTCATGGCGAAAAAGCCTTTAATATGACTGCGCGTGATCTGAACCAGTTTCCTGATTTGCAAGACTCTGCTAATCATTATTGGCCTACCCGAAAACGGATTTTGGTGAAATACGGTGACAATAAAATCTACTCTTCTGCTACAGAAAGAGATGCCTTTAAAGCTTTGAAGAACGATGCAGAATTTAACCGCTATAAATGGAAGCGGCTGCTTAAAAGCATTTTTATTCCGGATGAGCTAATTCGTGCAACGCTTGCGTTACATCTGGATGGTAAAAAGCCGCAAGATGCTGCTCACATCAATTTGATAGCACTATCCATGAACGAGAGGTTGATTAAATTAAGGTCCGTATTGTTTTCCATGCCGCAATTTAGAGACTACATGAACAGTGCAGCCGGAATGGAAGACATGCAGGCTATTAAACAAGAGCTTGTTTATTCTATTAATGGTCTGGGCGCAGTTAAAAACCAGGTACAGCGTCAATTTAAAGCCAGGATGCTCCGTCAACTAGATGCGCATCAGGCGTATTATTTGCGATTTTTTAATCCCCAAACAGAGCATTCAATTCAAAACGGTGACACACCGCTGCACGTTGCCATTCGACTTGGGAGTTTTCGTTTTGAGCAAAGCCATAGGGCTTTTAGCGAGTATATCAATAAGCCCAATGATAATGGAGAGGTTCCCATTGATAGTGCCGTTAGAATGGCAAAAAATTACAAACCAGGTTCAGAACAGGTAGATCAAGCTAAAGATCCCCTTTGTGTTATTAAATACTTGTTAAAAAAAGGTGCAGCATTAACACCAAAGGTAACGCAATTGTTATTGGATAAAGGAATTAATTTAGAAAAGTATGAATTTAGATCGCAATACTTCAAGCGCAAGCTTCGTGACTATGCTGGTTTTAAAGCGCTGATAACTGAGATAGGTCATGATCAGCATTTAACTTTAAAAGCAAAAAAAATGATTGTAGTCAAAGTAGCAAAGGCACACCTTAGCAATCTGAGCCTAACAGCGCGCGCTCAATTCCAGCTTGATTTAAATGGCACAGAAACCACGCCCATAGCCCCAGAATTTCTGTTTATAAGTCAATTACGTAGCACGTTGTGGATTATTAGAATGTTGCGTGGTTTGTATGGCAACTCAACAACTAAAATAGAACTCAATGCACTGTTGCACCCACCTAAAAGCGATATATTGCACGAAATAGATTGTGTCGAGCGTTTTTTTAAAAGACCTTGTGTTGCACCTGTCGCTGAGAACCAGCACAGGCAAGACCCTTTATGCGATTTCATCCCCAAAATTTAGATCTCATTTTAGAGAACCCTCGAAATTTTTCTAGCCTTTAATCTTGGGACATAGCCACATGCAGGCTGTGTCCCAACCGCCAACGCCAATCTTAATGAGCTGCCATTGGGCTCTGTTCAATTGCATGGCAATGTGTTTCCTTGATAAAAAGGAGTGCAATCATTGCGAAGATCAGTGACAGTGGTAATAGCAACAACGCCATATGGTAGCTGTTTATGGAAAATTGATGTACACCATTATTGATGGTACCGTCCCATGTTTGATCTAATACCAATCCAACTAAGGGCTCAAACAAGGCCTCACAAACCGAGTCAAAAGTATTCATGATACCAAGTACTGTTGCTACCAAAGTCACTGAAAACAATTCGCGAATCATGGCAAAGCTTGTGAAAAAACCACTGGCACCAAAGCCAAATGAAAACAATAAGAGCATAATTACTGGGAATGATAAATGTGTTACATACAACACCAGTAACAAACAAGTTAATGCAAGAAAAGTACCTGAATACAAGATGGGTTTACGACGCCCCATAAAATCAGACAGCCAACCCAGCAGCGGGGCGCCTACAGCAAAACCTATAAAAATGGATGAAGCGGCCATGGGGGCTTGCGTGACGGATAAGTCGTGGGCTTTCTCAAGAAAAGGAACGCCCCACAAACCACCAAAAACAGATACTGGCGCAAAGGCCAATCCACTGTAGATGGATAACAACCAGGCCTGATCATTGCGTAAAATTTGCTTTAAGCGCTGCTGGACAGGTTGTTGTGATATGCTGCTGGGTACTTTATTGGAGCTGGCTTTGTCGCGAACCACGATAAAATAGATGACAGCCAATACCATGCCGATTATAGAGACAACCTGCAACGCCATTCGCCAACCGGCATATTGCACCAGCAGTGACAAGGGCATTTGTCCACCCACAGCGCCCATCATTGCTGCCGTCATGAACAATCCAGAGACAAAAGCGAAGCGTTTTGGGGCAAACCATAGTGCTGCCAATTTAAAACAAGACACAGCCGAAAATGCGGCACCTGCGCCCATAAGGGCACGGCTGATACAAGCCCATTCCAAGCTATTGGTTTGTGAAAAAATAAAGGTGCTGATACTACAAATAAAAATAGCGGCGGTGGTCAATAATCTAGGACTGTATTTATCCAACATAATTCCTACAGGTACTTGCATGCACAAGTAGGCATAAAAATAAAAAGCAGATAAATTTCCCAGCCCGGCACCATTGACCTTAAAGGTTTGCATCAAATCTTGGGTCATGACACTGGGTGACACTTGAACCAAATATTTATAAAAGAAAAATCCAGCCGCAATGGTCCACACAAGCCATGGGTAGTATGCAGTCCACAGGTTTTTTTTGTTGTCATTCATGTTTGTTGTATTCCTCTGCAAGTCTGTTTGTTGGTTCCAGGGTGCGATTAGAAGTGCGGTCAGCGCATATTGTATCGGAGTCGCTTGTTAAATTCGCATTAAAGTTAATCGGGTAGCACGATCTTCTTCCTGATTAACTTTAGAACGCGTAGCCTGGGTGCGGCCCATAAGTTATCTCATGAAAAACAGTTGTTAATTTACACACCACGCTCAAAACGTGCGTCATTGCGAGGCCACGAAGCAACCCAGCGGCCGTCACTCCAAACTCTCTGGATTGCTTCGTAGTCTCGCAATGACGAGCCTTATTGGTTCATTGCGTTTTTCTTTTTGTGCTGACTTATAGGTCGCGTCAGATATGGCTTTTGGCTTTGTACACAGTTTGATCCCACGCGTATAGCAACTTCTAATTTCTTAGCCATGCTATGCATAACTTTTTAAACCTATGGGTAATGATATGGCTGCACCCAGGCTACGCATTCTACAGTACCCGACGATATCGAAAGGCTACTCAGATTGAGTATATAAAAAAACCAAGCTGCGCGCCATCATAATGACACTGAATTAGGGATAAAGAGGCAGAAATAGGCGTAATTAAAGCCCATAGGTAGTAAAATAATTTCAGCAAGGCAGAAATCTGCGCGAAAAAGCTGTGGGTTGTACTAGCGCCTGTCGTCAATTCGCTAGTACAACGTTTCACTGATTCTGTCTGGTGACTCAGATTGCATTCAGGTTTGAGCGATGGAAGGTTTTTAATGATTTTATACTACGCGCAGTATAGTCACGGAGACCCTTCTCCCGCTGGCGGGAGAAGGTGCCCGACAGGGCGGATGAGGGTGGGGATCAAATGACATGGATGATATACCTTCCACTGATGCGTTTTCAGGTTTTATGCGATTGATTTTTTCGTTCATGCTGCCATATCATTACCCATAAAGCAGCACAAAAAGAAAAACGCAATGAACTAATAGAGCTCGTCATTGCGAGGCTACGAAGCAATCCAGTGAGTTCGGAGTGACGGCCGCTGGGTTGCTTAGTGGTCTCGCAATGACGCACTGTTTTAGCGCAATCATACGCAATGCAGTTGCGATTCAAATTCTAATTGCGTCTTAAACTGCTCCACCCATTGTGCAGTAACAAAATCAGTTAACAGACAGGCCTCATTTAAAGACGTTCTTATTTGCTGACCCTTAATATGTTGTTGTATTTTGAGATTAAAATGCTCTAAATCAGGTACAAGCAAATTGATTTCTTTGGCTTTTTCGTCATTAACACGAACTTGAAGAATTTCTCTAAAAAAGGGCAGCTGTTCGAAAGCAAGCCTTTCATTGCTAGCCATAGCCCCGCCTTGATAAGCCAATGTTTGCTGACTGGCAGAGGACAGTCGTGCAAAATAATGAGGTTTTTTCCCAGCCAAATAACGTTTTGCGTTCACATGATGGCCAATGAGCAAAGCTACTTTTGCAGAAAAATTGAGTTGATACGCAAGCAGTGCACCTATCCATTCATGGTGCACAATGCCCAGGTCTGCCATCGTATGCTGCTTTGTTGTTGTGGCAAAATGCCCAATGTCATGCAGCAAAGAGGCCAAGATTACTTCTTCGCTGTGACCTGATTGTTCCGCAAAATAAGCACATTGTAGTGCGTGCTCCACTTGTGAAACTGACTCACCAATGTAATTGGTTGTGCCTGCCGTTACAAAATACCGAGAAATGGTGTTGATTGTTGTTTCAATGGTACTCATCAACATGATTACTCCATTTTTTCATAAATAGGATTGGCAACGTTATATATTGCAGCGCCGGCTGAATAATCTTTATTGGGATCGCGCTCGCAATCGGGCGGAAATTTTTCTCGTTTGTCTTTAAAGTAAGCGGCTCGCATGGAACCACCCTCGGCTACTTTATTGTAGGTTATAAAAACCGCACGGCGTGAGCCATTGCTGCGATTTAGTTCGGAGTAATGTGGCAGATAAGAGTCAAATAAAATCACATCACCACACTTGCATTCTATAGGGGTCCATTTCAATTGACTGGCATTGGCGGTACAAATTGAGCCGTCTTTTTCTTGAGGCAGAATTTCTGGTTTGTTCGCACCACCGGCAACCACTTGTAAGCAACCGTTTTCTAAGGTGCAATCATCAATTGCAACCATCATGGTAATGTGAAATTTCTGGTTGAAACTAATGAATGCAGGAGCATCTTGGTGTGGCTTAAAGCCGCCACCATTGGGGAGTTTGTAATTGATTTTTTCTTTAAAAATAACAGCAGGCTCGCCCATTAGCGCGGACACCAGCTGTAGGGTGCGTGTGCCATTGGCCATATCGTACATCTTGCTGTGGTAATCAATAAAATTTTCCACACGACAGAGTTGGCGTTCAGCCTGCTGATTTTTTTCAAAATACTTCATCCATTTACCGGGTGTTTCTGGCCAGGCAGTCAGCTCATCACACCATGGCCCCAAGCCATCGCGTACTGGTGTTGGGAGAAAATCAGTCAACACAATAAAACCGTGTTTTTGCCAATGTTTTTTTTGTTCTTCATTGAGTTGGTAGTGCATGATTGCTCCTGTCTTTATTCCAAATCGGTTGCTGTTGTTCTGTTTCCAAACTGAGTAGGTAGGTCAGTGCCCAGCCCAATAGTAAGGTCATTGCCAAAATACCAACAGTATAATAAATGCCAATATAAAATTGCAGCAGGGGCAACAGCAGGGTACCAATCGCGGCACCCATTTTGCCACAACTTGCAGCAACGCCATGACCAGTGGCTTTTATGTCACTAGGATATAATTCTGCCGGTAACAAATAGGTCGTTATTCCCGGCCCAAAATTAACAAATAAATTAAATAAAATAAACCCGGAAAAAATCATGCTGCTGGTAAATGCGTCAGGAACGGTGTTGCTGAAACTTAAAGTAAGCAAGCCTAAAAAAGACAGTAGAAAGCCCATTTTTTGTAATTGAAATGGATTTACTTTAGCAATAACAAAAATCGTTGAGAAGGCACCCAAGACCACAAAAAGGTTTACAAAAAGTGTACTCATTAACATGTCATTAGCAGCAGTTAGCAAGTCGGCATTTTCTAAAATATGTACAGCACGTAATACCGCTGGAGTAAATAAACCAATTCCATAATAAGAGATGTCTAAAAAAAACCAAGACAAACACATACAAATGGTTTTTCGTCTGAGTGAGGGTGAGACTAATTTTTTATAGTGTTGTAAAAACGGCATGCGGGGTTGTAATTTTTGTTGGGCTTGCCAAATAAAACTTTCAGGCAGTTTGGTACGCAATAACAAGGCTACTACAGCGGGGATTGCTCCTGAGGCAAACAGCCAACGCCACAAATCCAAGGTCGGATGGTATTGAAACAGGAGCCAAGCAACGGCTGCACCAACTGGCGATGCAAGACAATTGACAAACATCGCGGCAGCAATAAATTGACGGGACTTGTTTTTAGGAATGACTTCGGCAAGGTAGGCTGCACAAATGGGGTAATCGGCACCCACACCAAAGCCTATTAAAAAACGAAAAACACACAAGGAGGTCATATCCCATGCACAAGCTGACAACAGTGCAATGACAATGAAAAAAAACAAATTAACAATTAATAAACTTTTTCTGCCAACCTTATCAGCAACACGCCCCATTAGCAGTGCTCCCAATGCGGCACCTATGGGTGCTGCTGCTTGTGTCAAGCCAATCAAAAAAGGAGAGGGATGAAAGAACGCATTGATAAATGGTTCTGCAACAGAACTGATGTATAAATCGTAACCATCAATAAAGAGACTTAAGGCACAGACAATCCAAACATGTGCCAGCAAACGTTTGTTGGGGCGTACATCCATATTAGTCTTAATTTGCTAACGTTCCCGAAGAATCAGCATACTGTAGGTTAAACGCATGTACAATACACCGTGATAATCAATTAGGATAACATCTTGAAAAAAATTCAAATATTCTTGTTTTTGTGTTTACTGGGTCTGTGTATAAGCAATTCACCAGCAAAGCCATCGATTCCCGGCCAAGAAGGCACTTGTCCACAATTTCCTTATTTGAAGCCTGAAAAAGGTCCATTAGCGCTTATGAATTGTGACATGCATGAGGCCTATGAGGCGCGTATAAAACAAATCATGGCTGCTTTTGGCCGTCCCTCTGGAAGACCCATTATATTAAATCTTGCTGGTGTCTTGGTGTTGAAATATCAAGGCAAAACTGAGCGTGTTGATATTGCACCGAAGGCATATCATGAGCTCAAATCCTTCGGCCACCTGGCATTATCAGTCTTTCTTATTTTGTCATCGAATAAAGCCGGCGCATTGGATCCGCGCACGATGGTGGCGCTAAAGAAGATTCAAGGGCACCTCGCCGCTTCAACAGCCCTAATTCCTAAATTGAATTTACCAAAAGACGCGGTGCATGCTGTTAATCAACTGGCTAATATTACAAGCAATTTTATTGAAACCACGATAAAGCATCAATATTGGACTGCAGCAGAGCTGGTAAATTATTACAAAAAATTAATGCCAACACTGGATCTGCTCCTTGATTGTGCTGCCAAAATACAAGTAGATGTTTTAGATACCGCTGTTAATCACTGGTTGATTAAGATAACATCTGCAGAAAAAAAACGTATTGGTATTGTGGTTGCTACGTCACATCAAGCACGTGCACAAGACATTACAGTGACTTTTTTTGCAAAAAAATTCGCTAAGCACTTGGGTATTGGTGCTATAGGCGAGGATGGTCTGGTTGTCATGGAAGATAAATTTGACGAGCTGT
The DNA here is from genome assembly GCA_044445305.1 of Legionellales bacterium. Classification (GTDB taxonomy): domain Bacteria; phylum Pseudomonadota; class Gammaproteobacteria; order Legionellales; family Legionellaceae; genus Legionella. The sequence goes on from JBIODT010000046.1 coordinate 12,913, forward strand.
CCGCATTGAAACTTTTGGCCAGGCATTATCTGGATCGAGAAATTGGCCAAGCCGTTTTTCAAGATCCAGAAAGCCTACAACATGACCTGCTAGCAGGGCATTAACCTTAGGAAAACATTATGAGTATTAAAAAACACAGATTATTAGTCTCTACCTTTTTAGCAGCATCCTTATTCTCGTGGTCATACCTCGTTCATGCTGCCCCTAATGAGCATCAAGGCGAACATCATGGTGGGCCTCAGGGCGTCCATCAGGGTGGACCTCAAGGTGTCCATCATGGCGGTCATCCGGTCGAGTTTCATGGTGGGCATCAAGCGGGTGCTCAAGTTTATCATCAAGGTGGCCACCAAGGTGCTGGAGCATATCATGGGCATAACGGGCCTCAAGCTGGTAATCTTAATCACGGTCCCAATGGGCACCATGGACATTATTACAA
>JBIODT010000047.1:0-13274 GCA_044445305.1 Legionellales bacterium
CTATTGGTTCATTGCGTTTTTCAGTTTTTTGCTGACTTATGGAAAATAGTTATAACATCACACACTGTACTCAAACAGTGCGTCATTGCGAGGCCACGAAGCAACCCAGCGGCCGTCACACCGAACTTTCTGGATTGCTTCGTAGCCTCGCAAAGACGAGCTCTATTAGTTCAAGGAGATGCGCAAGCAGAAGAAGCCGCAACCACATCCAGATCAGGCGGAAAGTCTGGGGCTAAACATGCTTCTGCAGCGCCCGCTGCAAATAAGGTCTTCAATACGTCCAAATCGTTTACCACAAACCCCGGCAATAGCAAGCCCAAACGCCCCCTCACCGTCTGCCCCATCTTATCCTGCGCCCGCCCCAGCAATAGAGCAAAATCAAATCCCAGCCCACCAGGAGCCTCCCGAGGATAGAGCAACTCATCCTTGTGCGTCATGTAATGACACAGATTGGTTCTTTGCAAGGTCTCTTGTTTAACTGTTGTTGTTAGATGAATGGAATTTCTATGCATAAGCATGGCTTGAATTGCATGCGCCGGCATCAGCCTTTGCTGCTCGCCTATGGCATACCATAATCTATCGATGTCATCATAGTGTGCGCTAGTCGAAAGCACATGATAATTAACAATAAACTCTTGGTAGGCAGCAAATAAGGCTTGGGGATTATAGGCAGCAACCTTGGGCTGCAGCACAGCAGCTAATTCATAGCTTAGCCCTGCATTTTGTAGCTCTTGATGCTGTGCCAGCAATGCAGTTCTTATAAGGTCACCTTCGCAACCCTTGGTATTGCGCACCCTGTTTTCTATTGCGCGTACCATATGCCTGTCCAAAGCCCATAGGGCGTATTGATAGGCGCTAATGTTTTTGAATGTTCTACCCGAGTAGTCGGTCACATCCGCTTTACCTAACAAAAGCCTAAGGCTCGGCATCCTTTCGACTTTATCTTGATGGCCTTTGGCAACGAAAGACAATAAAGCAGACACATGGTGATGCTGTTGAAACAAACCATGGAAATTTCTTGACGATTGCAGCAATGCAAATCGAGCCTCAGCATCAAGACACGGGCCCAGCACACCAGTGATGCAGTCATCGGCTACACAAGACCATAGGTCACCCGGAGCACCAGCTTGTGACGCGGCTACAGCCATTTGCATCTCATTTAACGCAACCACAGCACTGCCTTCATTCCTTGTTTCGAGCTTCTCATGAGCCATAATAGTATCATCCATTTTTAGGTGTGAAATATTATCTGACTATAGGCTGGCTTCAGTTTCAAGTGAATTATGCAGTTAAAGTGTGTTTTATTGAATGCGTTACGAATCGCGCTTGGTATTTACTTTTTTTATTACTTAAGTCAATATGATTAAAGTTTCAACGGAAAAATCTGGGATTAAAAACTTTGCGCTCAAATACAGCTAAAAGCTACCTGCCTGAATTCGATCTGCGACAAAAACAGACTAATAATATTATATTTATTACTTTTTGGAGTCAATTTTCAGTCTTTTCCCTAAACACCATATTAATTTTATTTTTAACCCGTCCTCTAATTTCCCAAGGACTGGGTTACAGTCAAGCCAAAGCCTATGCCTTCATAGGTGTGACCCAAGCCATGGGTTACTTGATGCCTATTTTAGGTGGGCATATGGCTGACACGGTTATAGGAATCAGGCGCTCCATCTTATTCGGCAGTGTGATGCTTGCCAGTGCCTACCTGCTGGTGATGTTAAGCGGACACACTATAGCTGCCGTAGGTGATCATCTGTTTATTGCAGCCTATGCGCTCATACCCGCTACCAACTCGCTGTTGATGGGCACAACTTCAAGTATGGTATCGCACATCTATTCTGATGATGCCATTAAAGCAAAATCAGCAATGACCTTTTATTATATGGCGATTAATGTCGGGGCATTGTTGGCCGCATTAATTGCACCAGCATTGCTGGACAGTCGTTTTGGCCCGCTTTCGGTACTTACTTTAACCTTTGTTGGCAAATCAATCGCCGCTTTAAATTTTGCCAACCGTTACTCGATTTATAATAATGCTGTTTGGGGTAAAGATAAGGCCCCCTTTTCCCAACAAGGCATGCTGCAATTAGCTGCTTATCTTGCGCTTGTCTATGCATTAACGCTGTATGCTTATTCCCATGTTGCTATTGCCAGTTACTTAATCAGCATCGGCTGTAGTTTGGGCATGGGTTGGTTTTTAATAAAAACCCTACGGCTCAAGGGAGCAGCCCGCAGCAAACAAATGATAGCAATACTGCTGATTTCAGAAGCGGTGGTGTTTTTTATTATTTACAATCAAATGAACAGTACTTTGGTGTTATTTGCCAACTACAACTCGGATCATAATTTATTGGGTTTAAGCATTGCTGCTGCCCAATACCAAATGTTAAACCCGTTATTAATTTTACTCCTGGGCAGTCAACTGCCTCGTTTTTACAAATTTTTTCCCAAGTTTACCATCCCCTATCAATTTGCCGCAGGCACTGTGCTGGCTGGACTGGCTTTATTGGTCATGGCCTTCGCTGCCACACAGGCCACTGCCGGAATAGTCAATGGCAATTACATCGCCTTAACCTACATCCTCATTTCAATTGCTGAGCTTTGGGTCAGTGCTATTGGTTTAAGTATGATAGGTTTGTATTGCGATGGGCAGGCTATTGCTTTTGCCATGGGCGTTTGGTACTTGGCAGGAAGCATGTCTAATGCCATTTCCGGTAAAATTGCCGCTTGGGTTGCCATTCCAGATACGATAACCTCTGCCGTTGACAGTTTACCCTATTATAAAAACTATTATTTAATTATGGGCATCAGTGCCTTGGCTATTGGGCTGTTTATGTATGGCCTTGCCTATGGTGTACGGCGCGGAATGGTGCAGCGCGGGATTGATTTGGCTTGATGCTTGTATGCACGCCTGGGGGCCTGCCTTGCTGTGCATTTCCTGTAGTATTGTTTTTAAGTGGTTAAAAATAGAAGAAAACCAAATTTTCGGTTCATTTTTCTTTGGTATACCTTTCACGGATGGGTTTTCGGGATTTTAGGCGCATTGATTTTTCCGTTCATGCCGTCTTTAAAAGCGAGTAATAGTCTACTCTATTGCGATTTTTTAAAGACGGCATGAACGGAAAAATCAATCGCATAAAACCTGAAAACCCATCCGGGGAAGGTATATATAGCGTCCAGAAGCAATCTCAATTAATCGTTTTTGAAAATGATCACGAGGCATAATACCAACTTTCATAGTTTTCATTTTAATTTCCTCTATCCATGGTTACTCGGGTATGCCACTAATTGATTAACTACAGGCAAATCAGAAGGTATTACTATCACATCAATTTTTGTGACCGGTTTAAAAAACTTGAGTCCAGCACCTCCTTTTTCCTCATCAATTTTTACGAGCGATTTAAAAAATTTGGGCCCGGCCTCTCCTTTTTCCTCATCAATTTCTCTAACATCATAAGAGTCAGGGAAAACCGCGTTCAATTGCTGTTGCAATTGTGAGTCGAGAAGATTGTGGTTTATCTTAAGCAGTTTTAACCGGGGTACCTGATTGACAGTTATTGACAGACTGTCGAGCAGATTATTCTCTAAATGAAGTTCCTCTAAATTATCGAAATTACAATCTGCAACATTGACGGTCTTAATCCTATTATTTTGTGCTTCCAGAACCCTCAAAGTATTCATACGGTAGATTCTGTGTAGATTCTTAAGTTGATTGTCATGAATCAAGAGGGTTGTTAGCTTTAACCTGTATAGTCCAGAGGGAAGATTATTCAAACCTAAATGAGATAAATCTAGGATATCTGTTGAATTTTTGATGCAAGTTATGATCCGCTGCCTGGCTTCAAGCTCTTCTGGTTCCTGGGCCCAGCGCCTTAAGGCGAAATAAAACTGACGCCATTCCTTTGTCGGTTGAGAAAGTTCATCTATAGCTTGAGAGACCTCTTCTGACAAATCCGTCAGCAGATTATTTGTTACATCAAGTTGTTGCAATCTGTCGGTATGAGCAATTTCTTTAGGTAAATTGACTAATAAATTATTCTGCAAGTTGAGTTCTTCTAAAATGCTGAGCTCGGCAATTGCCTTAGGTAAATTGACTAAACGATTATTCTGCAAGTTGAGTTCTTCTAAAATGCTGAGCTTGGCAATTGCTTTAGGTAACTCGGTAATTTGGTTGAATTGCGCAGAGAGACTCGTTAACCCCAGATCGAAAACCCAATCAGGTAATGTCGTTAGCTGATTATTATTAAGGAGTAGCTTATCTACGTGTAGACAATCAAAACTTTCAGGAAGAGATTTTAGCCCTAAATGAGATAAATCCAAAGTATGACTTCGGTTTAAGATGCAATCTCGAATTTGCTGTTCTGCCAAATCCCGATGTTCACCTGCTGTTGCCTGAGCTACCCATTGCCTCAATCCAACAGCAAAATCTTCCCACATACCCTGTTTTCTTTCTGCTCGAGTGCGTGTATTTCCCATTTGGTTTTGCAGCCAAAAATTCCAACTCGGCTCACAGGCACCAAGGGTTGGCGTTAAGGCTGTTCCAAGCGATAACATGACCGCACGCGTTGCTGTAGCCGCGAATGCTTCAATTCCAGGAATGCTCGCGTAATGTCTTTCAGTCCATTCAGATTTTATACAAGCTGCTGCAGGGCGAACGATACAATATTTATAACCCGCCTGCAAAAAATGAATGGGCAGGGTCAGCGCGGCTGTTTCTATTACAGCAAGCGCTTCAATAACGGTGCCAATAAAGAAGTTACCAAGTCGTGGACGAACTACCCTAGACCAGCATGTTGGAAAGTAATATGAGTCATTAGCATTCCTGGGTTGACCTGCAACTGGAGCTGCACTCATTTCACTAGTGCGACATAAAAATTCATCGATTGCCTGAGGAAACATTTTATTTACTCCATTTTTCACAATAAAAAAATAATGAGTTATGCAACAAAGCCCTGCCGAGCTACTTCATCACAGCATGAAGAACTCATAGCGGAGCTACCGATTGTAGGTTTTCACGTGATTGAGTCAGTTCGGCCGTTATTATTTCATCAAATTTGATGATTTTGAGCCTGATGGATTCGTGATTTATTGATCTTATGTCTTATAATTTGCGCATACTATACTATTAATGTCCGTACGCGTCAAATTATTTGATTTTTTTGTAATATGGGAAATAGAGTCCCAATCGGACTTTGCTGTGCGCTGCTGCTTACCCGGGAGGTTAAATGATACAGCGCTTTATTAAACTCTAATCGTATAGATAATGCCATGTTGGACGCTGCTAACTTATAGCTTGTCCATATTCAGCTGCTGTTAATAGTCAATCAATTAGAAAAATATTTACGCAATGAAAAGTCAGACAAGCAACAGCCTTTACTAGCTGTTGCTTGTCTGACTTTTCCTTAAGCAAAAAGCAAGGCCTGACCCCATTTCCCATGCGCACGCATTCCCGTTATGGGAATTAGCACGCACCCGTACAATTCATGGACGCCGTTCCCGTGACACAGATAACGTTAGCAAGACCCTCCCCCACTAACGCAGACGGCGGGCACACATAAGTACCTATACTGCTAGCGCAGTCGCTGAGCGTGCATCCAGAGATCAGATCCTTGCCAGTAGGGCAAGAGGAGCACACAAATGCCCCGCTTTCCAGCACCCCATTGCCGCCACAAGCACTCACCCCCATAGGATATAGGAGAGAGCCTAGGGCGATCCCAGTTGCTACAAGTAGTCCCAATTTGCGTGCAAGCCAGGGTTTGTATACTTTATTTATCATCGTGTGCTCCTTTAGTTACATAAGCCCCTTCCCCAAGACAGACCTTGGCCTTATTAAGGAGGGGGTCGGTGAATGAAATAAATAAGCTGGGTTAAGACGAAGGTGCCCTCTTAGGGAATTGCTTCAATACCGGCACTATAGCAAATTGGTTGCCGTAAGCAACAGGTGCTTCTGAGGAAGCGCCTTGCGCATAACGCTTTTGTAATTGCAAGCGGTAGTTGTTGCTGGTGCTGGGAATTAGCTTATTTGGAGACAAAGGGGCTCTTAAACAGACGTCTGGTACTGCCTGTTTAAGAGCCGCCATTTCTGGAAACAAAAATGTAGCTGGTGTCGGGCTGAATGGCTGCATGTTGTTTTTTATAATCCATTATATAAAGTACAGTAGGCCGGAAATCACGGCGCTCCCGAAACGGGGTAAATTGGTGCTCATTTCTGCTGGGCCGGGTCAGCCCTATGAGTTGACCGAAGTTACAAAAAAAATTAATATACCTGCAAGAATTACCCCTGTCAATACGAGGGCAATCGACCTTTTGGGGACGCCTACTCGTATGCGCAGATGAGGCTCTTGTAACTGACCGCTGTGGTCTCACGGCGATGGAATGGAAGCAGACATGTTAACTTATTTTCGCCCCTGTGTGAGCGCGTTGCAACAGCCGATATCACCGTGGTTGCTTGGGCTGTATAGCTTTATTGCAGGCATTATAACCCAATTGAGCTTTGCGCCATTTCATGCCCCTGGTTTGGGCTTGAGCGGTCTGGTCTTGTTGTTTTATTGCCTTCATGCTGAATACAGGCGCTATCTGCCGGTACTCATAGGTTTTAGTTATGGGTTGGGATTTTATGGTTTGGGATTGTCATGGCTCTATCCTACTCTAAAGAGTGATGTACTCTCTTTGCAAATCACCTACCTGCTCTTTATAGTCATTTTTTTAATTTTTTTGTCACTATATAGTGTCGTTTTGATGCAAGGCTATGTTTGGCTCAACCCCAAAAACAGCAGCAAGTTACAGCGTGCCTTGAGCTTTAGTGCTCTTTGGGTGTTGCTCGAATACGCACGTGCACATTTTTTTACGGGCTTTCCCTGGTTTTTGCTTGGCATTGGCCAGATAGATTCACCACTAAAAAGCACCATTCCCATCATAGGGATTTATGGCAGCAGTTTTATCACCTGCTTCATAGCCAGCTGTTTCTTCTATGCCCTCACAGCAGAGCGTGCGCAAAAATGGCGCTGGTTAACCGCAGGCAGCATGCTCATGCTGGCGCCCCTGTTAATCAGTAACCACCACTGGACTAAAGAATCGCCTGACTCACTGTCCATTGGTATCATTCAGACCAATAGGGATTATTCTGGCTCATTGGATAAGGCACAAATTCTATCAACCTGGCATGGCTATGAAGAAAAAATACGTGCATTAAAAGATGCTGATCTCATCGTTATGCCTGAATCGGCTTTCCCTTACCAAACGAATGCCCTGTCTGCTGCCTTTCGACAGTTCCATGATTTTTTAATACAAAATCATCTGGCAGTCCTCTTGGGGACTTATATCCTACACTCAAACCCGGAAAGGGTATTGGAAAGATATAATACACACATAACTCTGGGCAGGGCTCAAGGCAGCTACTACAAGCGTCATCTGGTCCCTTTTACTGAATACATACCGGCACCCTTTAAAAGCCTTGCGCGTTGGTTGCACGTGCCTGATGGTCATATCATACCGGGATCAGCACAACAACCCTTATTAAGCATTCATCATCATCCGGTTGCGAGTCTCAATTGCTATGAAGTTGCCTTTGACCACCTGTTACGCGCACAAGTACCGGAAGCCGAATGGATAGTTACTCTCATGAACATAGGTGAACGCAAACACCCCTGGCTGATGTATCAAGAATTACAAATGGCGCAAGTCAGATCCTTACAAACCGGGCGCTATCAAATCGCATCCAGTAATAAAGGCGGCTCTGCTGTTTTTAACACCTTAGGAGAGGTGGTCGCGCAGTTGCCCGCTTTCACCGAGGCGCTGTTAACAGCCACCATTAAACCGGCCACAGGCAGTACCCCTTGGGTGCGCTTCGGTGATCTGCCCATCATGTTGTTGATCTGTGGTTTGTTAGGCATGCAAATTTCCGGCTGCAGTTACCGTTTTGTCAGGCGCATGCTGTTGACGCGCCTCAGCACGCAAGCTGCTGAGGTCAAAGCCTGATGCAGCAACAAACAGGCATGCAATTGGCTGCAAAACTTAAAAAAAGACTAGATAGCCAACACCTCAACTTATTATCAATTGCCTGGAAAATGCTGGTCAACAGCCGGAAACGCTTTATTGGCATGTCGGTTGGCGCGACCTTCTCCGCTTTTATTATCATGCAGCAATATGGTATTTATCAGGGCGTTACCGACCGTATCGTGGCACCAATTCAAGCGATTCAGGCAGCCGATTTATGGATTATGGGAGAAAGCTCCTTTGCCTTTGATCAGCCTACCTATTTTCAACCTATGGACCTGTATCGAATTCGTAGTGTCCCTGGTGTGCGGTGGGCGACACAAATGTATAGAACTTGGTATTCCATTAAAAATCTGTCAACTCAAAAAACCTTAATATGGGAATTGATTGGTGTTGATCCCAAACTGTTGCTGGGCTTGCCTGAAACCATGCTCACAGGAGATCGTGCCTCCATCTTGCATGCCAATGCCATTGTTGTGGATGGTTACTCTTTAAAACAATTGGAGACTGCGGATAAGAAAACCATCCAAATCAATGACAAAATGCTGGTAGGGCGAAAGACCTGGACCGTGACGGCGGTTACTAAACCACTACGAACTTATGCGGTACAGCCCAAAGCCTATATCGCGAGTACGCACCTCCCCAATCCCGCATACACACCCTCTTTTATCCTGGTTAAAGTCAAACCCTCGGCCAACATCAAGCAAGTGGCCAGTAACATTCATAAAATGACGCATTTTATTGCGTTAACGCCGGCTGAATTCATCAACCGCAGCAATGAATTTTTTCGACAAAAAACACCCATTATTATTATTTTTATCGTGGTTGCAATTGTAGGCTTTGCTATTGGTTTGGTGATGATGTGGCAGATTTTTAGTAATTTTGTATTAACCCATTTGCACCAATTTGGTATGTTAAAAATGTTGGGCGTTTCCAATAGATCGCTCATTAACATGGTGTTGTTTCAGGGCATTATTACCGGGGGAGTAGGCTATATGGCTGGATTATTCCTGTCGGTTTTGTTTGGATTTATTTTCTATGATACTACCGTCGCCTTTCATCTCACCTGGAAGATTGCTTTGCTGGGATTACTGGGGAGTGCCATGGTTATTGTTTTTTCTGCCTACTTTGCGGTGTTAAAAGTGCTGCGTTTGGATACTGTGGAATTATGTCGCGACACCAATTAAAGGATATTATGGAAACCGCAACATTACAGTGTGTGGACATTAGCAAAGCCTATCAAACAGGTGCTTCGTCCCTGTTAGTCTTGGATAATTTTTCATTTACATTAAAGACTGGGGAAATAGGCATGCTAATGGGTGCCTCTGGATGTGGAAAGACCACGTTACTCATGATAGCGGGAGGTATCTTAAACCCGGATCAAGGTACTGCCATGGTTTGTGGACAGGAGCTCTATAGCATGTCACCCGCAGCCAAAGTGGCTTTCCGGGCAGCGCACATTAGCTTTCTGTTTCAGCATCTGCATTTATTCACGGCTTTATCGGCACTGGAAAATCTGGCTTTACCCTTGTTGATTGATGGCGTATCTTCTACAATGGCCTGTCAAAAAGCCACTGAACTCATGATTCGTTTGGGCTTGGAAACGCATCTTGATGCGAAATTAGACAGCCTGTCAGGAGGGCAAAAGCAAAGGATAGCATTGGGGCGGGCATTGATTCGTGCACCGCGCTTAATCCTCTGTGATGAACCAACCAGCAATTTAGACAGGGACAGCAGCAGTTTGATTTTTTCGCTGATGGAGGAATATGCTCAAACAAAAGGCTGTGCTTTTTTAATATCCACTCATGATTATCGTATTGCCTCCAGGGCAGATAAGATACTTGAGTTTAAAGGCTTAAATGATTATCAGCTCACTTCTCCTCAGGAAACGGTATGAAAGGTAAAATAATTGGCGGCAGTTCTTTGTTACTCCTAATGATGGGCTTGGCTTGCTCTTGGTTATTGAGCCCTAAATCGCTACCCTCTCCACAGCAAACCATGCCCATTGAAAATGAAGAAATTATAGCGCCGGCCATTATTGATTCGCTAACCGATGTCCTGCGCGTACCGGCACTGCAAGCCGGTCTTGTCACCAACATCCATGTTACTGTTGGCCAGTTGGTAAAAAAAGGGCAGCTGCTGTTGTCACTGGATGATGCCGCAGCACAAGATCATGTAACAGCCAATGAGATAAACCTAAAACAAGCGCAGACCAATCTGTTGCTGCAAATAAAGAATTTAGAGCATGCTCAAGCTCAATTGGCGCGCCTCAAAAGCATGGACCAACGGGCTATAAGTCAGTCTGAATTACGAGATAAAAACCATGAAGTAGCCATGGTGGCCATACAAGTAAAGCAAACACGGCTGCATTTGGAGCTGTCAAAACTGGATTTAAAGACCGCCAAGATCGCACTCGGGCAATTTAGCATTAGCGCACCCAAAGACGGGATCATTTTACAAATCAATGCACATGTTGATGAGCATGTGGGCGGCGCACAGCCACTGGTCTATTTGGGTGATGCAAAAAACATCATAGTTCGTATTTCCATAGATGAGCGCGATCTGAAAAATTTCACGCCCGAAGCCGCTGCCTATTTAACCAGTAATGAAAACAACCAATTAAGAATTCCGCTGACGTTTTTTCAATTAGATCACTACATCATAACTCAAGAGCGCCTTAATGCACGGGTCCAGGAGGCTTTGTATTCTTTTAATAGAGATGCCTACCCTCATCTTGTGGCAGGCCAACAACTTGATGCCCACATTGTACTAAAACCAAGCTGATACTGAAATGAAACCTTACCTCGCTTATGGTATCTTAATCCTGCTGTTGACTCTGACTGGTTGTGCTCTAGGTCCTAGATATGTGCCGCCAACCGTGTCCATACCATCGAGCTGGATTGAGGGCGGGAAGCATCAACGGGCAGCAACCAATAACGAAGCCTGGTGGCGCAACTTTCATGATCCATTACTGAATGAGCTCATTGAACAACAGGCGGTTTATAACTTAAATTTAAAAACAGCCCAAGCAAGAGTGGAAACTGCCCGTGCAGAATATGCCATAGCATCGGCGCAGCTGTTTCCCGCTGCCAATATCGTTGGTATGCCGCCGACGGGAACTGGCGTGGCTCTAAACCAACTGATTGCATTGACTACCACTATAGATCCTGATTTATTTGGTAAGATACGCGAAAATAAACAACTGACTCAAGCCAATTTAAACGGCAGTGAAGCCAATCGTGATTTTACGTTAATTAATTTATATGCAGAAATTGCATCCTCTTATTTGGAATTACGTGAAGCGCAGGCAAAAAACCGCCTACAGCGCAACAGTATTTCAAGAAACAGACAAACCCTGCACTTTGTAAAATCACGTTATAAAGCAGGGTATGCCAACTACATGAATGTGGCACAGCAAGAAGGATTAATTGACACACAGCTGGCCGAATTAGAACTAAATCAAGCGCACATGACCACTGTATTGTATAAAATAGAACTCTTAACTGGCAACAATCCAGGACTGTTAGCAAAAAAATTGTTAGCTCCCAAACCAGTCCCTCAAACAACCCAAAATATCAGTTTGGGCATCCCTTCTGCGCTTTTGCGCCGTCGGGGAGATGTCATTGCTGCTGAACAGCAGGTGGCAGCTGCCCACGCCACTATTCGAATAGCACTGGCAAATTTAGCGCCTCAAGTCAACATAGGATGGTTGTTAGGTTGGCAGACACAAACGCTCGCCAGCAACCTTTTTGCCTTACAACACCCTCAATCTACGTTATTTAGCACCATTGCTGCGCCATTATTCAATCTGGGCTTATACAGAACGGTTGGTTTGCGCAAACGTGAAAAAATACTGGCCGTCTTACAATATCAAATGACCGTTTTACAGGCCTTGCATGAGGTAGAAATACAATATAATTATTACCAACATTACCTAAAAAGTATCAGTCACCTCCAGCGTGCTGTGGCGCAAAAACGGCTGGTGTTAAAATTAGCAACGGACAGCTATCAAAAAGGCGTCTCTGATTTTAATAATGTATTGCGCTCAGAAGAAGAATTGAGTCATGCGGAGTTTTCTTATTTACAAAACACCGTCATGTTGCAAAAAGTGAAGATTAATCTTTATAAAGCCTTAGGGGGAAATAACCAAGGGGAGAAATGAAGCAAGAGGGATAGGCAACTCACTGTTAGTATGGTATTTTTTACTTTCCAAACAAGTGGGTTTGTGAATTAATATGAATTACAAGGAGTAATCTGTATGAAGCAAGGCTTAAAAATTATCGCTTATTTGAGCTCTCTAGTCGTTGTGAGCAGCATCCATGCAGGGACCATGGGGACTGTAGTGGACGTGCAAAAACCGGCACTTTATCCTTTTATAAGCCTGGAAGGCTCGTGGACTGCTTTGGATCTCCAGCTTGAAACATCTTCTATATATTCTATTGCCTCACGTGGCAACAATTGGGGTGGACGTTTGGCTGGTGGTATAGCACTTGCCTATCGCAATGACATTTCTTTTACCGCCGAATCAGGCTGGTCTTATCTGGGTAAATTGAAACAACAAATACCTAATAATGGGAATGAGCTCCACTTGAGTGGCGCGGATCTGTTGCTAGGCGTTCAGTACCAGCCCAATCACTATGGTCTTTTTTTAAAGGCGGGTACTTTATTGGAAAGTGCAACTTATAAAGCAGCGAGTACTCAGAAAGGTAATTTAATATTAAACAGTCAAAATGTCCCAACCAACACTTTATTTGCTGGAAAAACCAACCTGGGTTATATTTTACCTGAAATAAAAGTGGGTGCTGTTTATGATAAAGAACACTGGGGTTTGTCTTTGGCATACACCCATGCCTTTGGCATCAGAAATCCTTTTATAAGTATTTCAGCCTCTTCCTCGGCTAATAATACCATTAACATAAGCAGCAGTAGCAATCTGCTCGGAGTAGAAATAAACTCCATACTGCTAGGCGCGCATTACAATTTCTTTGCCTAAGGTGTTAGGAGTGAGGCCGCTAGATTGCACGCGGTTACAAACTGTGGTTTTGGCAAGGCGGGAAGATAGGGTGCTAAAACCGCAGTTTGTGACCGTGCGCAGTATAGTACAACATTTCACTGATTCTACCTGGTGACATCTCATCTTACATCCATCTTTGAGCGATGGCAGGTGGTTACTATTCTAGTGACGGAGACCCTTCTCCCGCTAGCGGGAGAAGGGTCTCCGTCACTAGAATAGTAACCACCTGCCATCGCTCAAAGATGGATGTAAGATGAGA
>JBIODT010000048.1:0-13158 GCA_044445305.1 Legionellales bacterium
ACGTTTAATCAATTTGAGTTAGTTAAACATAGGAGTGCTTTTAATGGCTAATATGATCCACCCTCATCCGCCCTGTCGGGCACCTTCTCCCGCCAGCAGGAGAAGGGTCTCCGTCACTAGAATCATTAACGACCTGCCATCGTTCACAGATGAATGTCACCAGACAGAATCAGTGAAACGTTGTACTAGGGCCTGTCGTCAATCCACTATTTTTTATACAAAGGTATGACTGTTTATGAATGATCCATTGTGGCGTCCCTCGGCATCTATTGAATTATTACGTCAGCGCGCGCAACTTATCGCACAAATTCGCCAATTTTTTAACCAACGCCATTATTTAGAGGTCGAAACCCCGGTGATGGGGTCTTACGGTGTGACTGATGTTTATTTAAGTAACATCAAGGCTGTCTTTAGAGACAGGTCTTATTGTTTACAAACCTCTCCAGAATATCATATGAAACGCTTACTCGCGGCTGGCAGCGGGCCTATTTTTCAGCTGGCACGTGTGTTTCGAGATGATGAATTGGGGCGCTGGCACAATCCTGAGTTCAGCTTGTTGGAGTGGTATCAATTGGATGTCGATCACTTTGAGCTGATGGCAGAAGTCGATTTGTTGTTACAAACAGTGCTGCAGTCCAAGCCCATGATTAAAAAAACTTACCAACACGCTTTTCTTGAGACCTGTGCCGTGGATCCATTTACAGCGTCCATAGAGCAATTACAGCAAATTTTGCAGTACCATGATTTGGATAACGTCCTTACGGTTGGAGAGCAAGATAGAGATCAATACCTGTTTTTGCTCATGAGTCATGTGGTTGAGCCTGCCTTGGGCAAAGAAAGTGTGCCGGTTGCGGTTTATCATTTCCCACCATCGCAAGCCTCACTGGCTAAAATTAATGAGGGTGTGGCTGAACGCTTTGAAATTTATTATCAAGGTGTTGAATTGGTCAATGGCTTTCATGAGTTAACGGATGTTGCTGCTCAAGCAAAACGTTTTGCACAAGATCAAGCCATAAGGCAACAACAAGGATTAACCTTTACCGAAGCAGATCAATACTTGCTGCAGGCTTTAGAGCATGGACTGCCTCAATGCAGCGGTGTTGCCTTAGGTGTGGATAGATTATTGGCTTTGGCTTTACAGCAATCTGCTATCAGCAAAACCATGGCTTTTGATTTTTATAGAGCTTGAAATTTTATTCTGATTCTGTATGATGGCAGATGCATCGGGTCGTTAGCTCAGTTGGTAGAGCAGGAGACTCTTAATCTCTTTGTCGTAGGTTCGACCCCTACACGACCCACCATTTAGATGGTTTTATTTCAACCGCAGTGTATTATTCAAAAACCTGGACCATAACATCAGCTTGTGTTGTAGGCTGAGGAAGGGTTTTCCTTGTAGCCAAAACGCATCAGCATTAATACGATAAACAACCTTATGTGCATTACGCCAGTTTAAATTTAAGGCGGAACCAATGCGCATGCTATAAGTATAATGGTGATGGATTAACTTATTTATGGAGCGGGTCATGCGTCCATAGGGATAAATAAAGGTCTTTATTTCTTGTTGGGTTTTTTCTTGAAGTAATTGCTTGGCATTAATAATTTCAAGCTCCAAACAGACGTCTTTTTTTGTGAGGGCTTGATGCGTATGGCCATGGGCTGCTGGTATTACCAGTTCAGTTGCAACCATGGTGTTAATTTCCTCCCAGGTACACAGGGTTGCATGTGTTTTATGAGCAGTGAGTGTTTTAGGATAAGCCACCTGCAAGCGTGTTGCTGTATCCATGTCGGTAGTGTCTTGAATCAGTCCAGTTGGAATGGCCAAGACGGCAGGGATGTTTAATTTTTGTAATAAAGGAAAAACATAATGATAAAACTCAAAATAAGCATCATCGAAAGTTAAACAAACGTTAGGTCGGTGTTGGTCTAATTTATCCCCTGGTACCACCAATGAGTAATTTTGTTTTAATTGTTGTAGATGATTCTCAAAAGCCATCTCATCATGAGCAAAAGGCATGTGCGTAATATTATGATACATCAGGACAATGAGCATGTTACATCCCTTGTTGGGTTTGGGTCCAAAGTCAATTCCCCTAAACCTATGGCTGTAAAAAATATCAGAAGATAGCCGACACTGGATAAGAGTAAAAAAGAGTCAATCAGGCTGGCAACTACAAAAGAGACTAGGAGGGCAATCACCAGCGGGCGCATTTCATTTAATTGCCGGCAAGTATAAAATAAAGTCATAAAAAAATACAGCAAAAATAAAAGCCCCACAAGACCGTTTTCTGCAGCAATTAACCAGTATTGATTATGAGGGTCAAAAGTTTTTCCCTGCCATGAAGGCACGGGTTGTTCTTGATTAAAGTGCCAGGAATAACCGGCAATACCAACGCCTAAGATGGGACTAGATAAAAACAATTTTTTTGCAAAATGCTGAAACTCCAGTCTAAAACCCAAGGAGGTATCTTTTTGACCTACCTCAAGACTGCGCACATCTTGGATGACATCTTGTATGCGATGGGTGAATGTCGTGCTTTGATAGACGGTGATGGCAACTAAGGGTGCTAGCAACAATAAATAAATCGGTATTTTTCGCCAGGAAACGCTAAACAATATAAATAAAATAAATAAAACAGCAAAGGCTATATACCCAGTTCGACCGGTATTAATAAAAAAAGTTTGGTAACTGAATAACAAGGCCAGCAGCGCATAGCCCCAGCGGTAATACCCCTGGCTTTTGGTGCTGTATAACGCACTAATAAATGCAGAAAAGGCCATGTAATAACCGGTATCTATGCGGTTCAGAAATACAGTGCCTGGATCCCCATCGGTATTCATCATCATCCAATTCAAAGATTTGAATACAGAAAGAATTAAAGTCATGCTCATGGCCAATAGAAAGGCATGAATGGCAATGTTTCGGGTACGCTGGTTTTGAAATCCGATGACTAAAATGGGTAAAAACAGCAGCTTAGAGTATTTGTTAATAAAGCCTAACTTGCTTTTCCAGTCAGCATCCCCCCAACAAGCACTAAGTGCTAACAGTGTAAATAAAAACAAAGTCGCTTGACACCAAGGCTTGCGAATGACCTGCAGGCACAAGCTAAGGACACCGGGTTGAGACAAAATGCTGAGAATACTGAGAACCAGAAAAATGGACTTTAATGAGTTGCTGACAGGTAAAGCAAATAAGGTCATGGTCAATAAGAGTGCTTGGATAGAACGGTATGAAAAAAGCCTCATGCAGTTCTATCCAAGTTTTTGTGGGAGTTTAGGGCGCATAACTGATGCCGTATGGCTCGGGTTATTGGGGTTTTTAAGTCATTCATAGCTACTGTTGCAACTCCTAATTAATTCAAGATCCTTAATGACATGCCCATTTGTTCTCAGCAAGTATAGAATACACTTCATTATCACCAATGACTATATGGTCAAGTAAACGCACGTCAATCAATTCCAGGGCGTCGCGTATGCGCCACGTTACCGCCAAATCCTGTTGGCTTGCATCTGAGACTCCGGATGGATGGTTGTGAGCCAGGATAAGGGCGGCAGCGTTGAGCTGTAACACACGTGCTACTATCGGCCTTGGGTGTACTGTTGCAGAATTAATAGTGCCGGTAAATAACTCCTCATAAGCAATCACGCGGTTTTGATTGTCCAGAAAAAGTGCGGCAAAGGTTTCGTTTTTATAATCCCGCAAGCGCTTTTTTAAATAAGCATAACTTTGTTTGCTGTTGGTGATTTGAATGCCCTTTTGCAAGTGAATAAAATCACTACGCCGGCAAATTTCTTTTACTGCTTGTAATTGGACATAACGCACATCACCTAATCCAGGGACTTGTTTAAAGCTCAAAGAGTCTGCGTTCAGTACGCCACGTAAATCACCTAAGTGTTTGATTAAGTCGAAGGCCAGTTGTACGCAGGATTTTTTTCCACTGCCGGAGCTGATAAAAACAGCCAGCAACTCGGTATCAGAAAGGTTTTGTACGCCATTGATAAGTACTTTTTCACGCAGGTCTAACTGCCGCGTTGATTTAACAAACGTCATTTTGTATTCCTTTTATATTCCATTATTGCGAAGATTGTGCTTTGATCTACGCTATTCTTATCAAAAATGGTGACTCATGCAAGATTTTACTGATAAAAAAATCCTACTGGGTGTTTGCGGGGGGGTTGCTGCTTATAAATCAGCGTATCTGCTTAGAGAGTTAACACGCTTGGGTGCAGAAGTTAAAGTGGTGATGACACAATCGGCCCAGCAGTTTATTAGCCCCTTATTGATGCAAGCTTTATCGGGTAATGACGTGCGAACGGAGTTGTTTGATGCTCAGGCCGAACGCGCTATGGGGCATATTGAGCTGGCTCGTTGGGCTGATTATTTATTAATTGCACCGGCTTCTGCCAATTGTCTTGCTAAAATGGCTCAAGGCATTGCGGATGACTTGCTGTCAACTTTGTACCTTGTTGCTGAAATACCCATTATCGTTTGCCCGGCTATGAACAAAAGCATGTGGGCGCACCCAGCTACTCGTGCCAATTGTGAGCTGTTACGAGAGCGGGGGCTTGTGTTTGTTGGGCCAGAAGAAGGGGCGCAAGCCTGTGGTGAATTTGGCTTGGGGCGCGTGAGTGAAGTCGAGCAGATCATCAGTGCCTTGCGTTTGCATGACGTTCAGCAGTTGCTGTTAGGAAAAAAAATAGTGATAACAGCAGGCCCCACCCGTGAGCTCATAGATCCGGTGCGTTATTTAAGCAATTACAGTTCTGGTAAAATGGGTTATGCCTTGGCTGAGGCGGCGCAGATGGCTGGCGCTAAGGTCACTTTAATTAGTGGACCCACGGCTTTACAAGTATCTGCTGGCATAGAGCTGATAAGGGTAGAAACAGCACAGGAGATGTTGGCCGCAGTCATGGACCATATGGAGGTTGGATCGGTATTTATCGGTGCAGCGGCAATTGCTGATTATCAGGTACAAACACCGGCATCTGAGAAGATGAAGAAAAAAGACCGTGCTGAACTGACACTGAATTTGGTGCGCACTCCGGATATTTTGAGCACCGTTGCTGCCAATGGGCAGGCGGCTTTTGTGGTTGGCTTTGCTGCTGAAACCACAGAATTGATTCATTATGCTACTGAAAAGTTACATTATAAAAAACTCGATATGGTCGTGGCAAATCAGGTAGGTAAAGGGCTTGGCTTTGAAAGTGATGTCAATCAAGTGGTGGTTATCACAAAAAACAAGCAAATAGAACTTCCATTAACCCACAAAACACGCTTGGCTGGACAAATTATTGCAATCCTTGCCGCAACTCTTCAAAATAGCGCCTGTTGAACTTATTGGAACAAGCCATGCCACAAGCCATTCAATTAAAGATTCTTGATCAACGCATTGGAGACAGTATTCCTGT
This sequence comes from Legionellales bacterium, assembly GCA_044445305.1. Taxonomy (GTDB): domain Bacteria; phylum Pseudomonadota; class Gammaproteobacteria; order Legionellales; family Legionellaceae; genus Legionella. Next base: position 5,407 of record JBIODT010000048.1, read on the forward strand.
GCCTGCTTATGCCACTGGCGGTTCTGCCGGTTTGGATTTGCGTGTTTGTATTGATGAACCCATATCAATTGCACCGCAGCAAACGGTGTTGTTGCCTACAGGGCTTGCTATTTATATTGCTGACCCAAGCTTGGCGGCAGTAATTCTACCCCGTTCAGGACTGGGTCATAAAAATGGGATTGTTTTGGGCAATTTGGTCGGTCTTATTGATTCAGATTATCAAGGGGAATTAAAAATATCCTGCTGGAACAGAAGCCAAGAGCCGTTTACTGTCAATCCTGGCGAGCGTATTGCGCAGTTGGTCTTTATCCCCGTTGTGCAATGCACTTTTGAAGTGGTGAATGAATTTATTGAAAGCAACCGCGGTGATGGTGGTTTTGGCAGCTCAGGGAGACACTAAATGCTTTATCAACAAAATAAAATAGCACGAGCAGTTTTTAGGGCTTATGACATTAGAGGTATTGTCTTTCAGGATCTGGATGAGCATTCTTTTTATAGCATAGGCTTGGCTCTGGCTTGTCGTTTGTCTGAGCTCAATCGCAAGCAAATTTTTGTAGCTCGTGATGGTCGTTTGACCAGTGCCAGTTTGACTACAGCGTTAAAACAAGGCTTGCTTGATAGTGGCATTGATGTGGTTGATTTAGGGGCAGTTGCGACACCAGTGATGTATTATGCAACGCATACTCAGGGTATCGATAGCGGTTTAATGGTAACCGGCAGCCATAATCCGGCTGAATACAATGGTCTTAAAATGGTTTTGGCGGGTAAGACCCTAACTCAAATAGATATTGATGGCCTGTATGAGTTAGTGGCCGAGGGCAGACGAATTTCTGGCCAAGGCAAAGAAAGCGCATTGGACGTACTGCCTGATTATACCCAGCGTATCACCCATGACATTCAAATCAAAAGACCCTTAAAAGTGGTGGTTGATTGTGGTAACGGGATAGCTGGGCCAGTGATTCCTAAAGTGTTGGCTGATTTAGGCTGTGAAGTCATTCCTCTTTATTGTGATGTAGATGGGTTGTTTCCAAACCACCATCCTGATCCAACCGTTGAGGCTAATTTAGAAGATTTGAAAGCAGCGGTATTAGAACATAAAGCGGATATAGGTTTGGCCTTTGATGGGGATGCTGATCGCTTGGGTTTAATTACCAATAATGGCGAGGTTATTTGGCCGGATCGTTTGATGATGTTGTATGCCAGGGAGGTCTTAAGTCGACTTCCAGGTGCCACTATTGTTTATGATGTAAAATGTTCAAGTCATTTAGAGCAAGTGATAACAGCTGCTGGCGGCATCGCTAAGATGTGTCCTACCGGCCACTCCATAGTCAAGGCGGTTATGAAGGCAGAGCATGCCGCTTTGGCCGGAGAAATGAGTGGTCATCTGTTTTTTAAAGACCGGTGGTATGGGTTTGATGATGCTTTGTACAGTGCTTGTCGTTTACTGGAAATCATCAGTGCATCTGCATTAACAGTAAGTCAGCAATTTGAATTAATTCCTAACAGTGTCAATACGCCGGAATTGAAAATTGCTATAGATGATGGGATTAAGTTTCAATTCATGAGCCGTTTCAGTGCAGAAGCTCGTTTTGAAAAGACACGCACCATAACCATTGATGGCATGCGGGTAGAGTTTGAAAATGGCTGGGGCTTGTTGCGAGCATCCAACACCACACCTTGTTTGGTGGCACGTTTTGAAGCGGTGGATCAACATACGCTAGAGCAAATCCAGCATTTATTTAGGGTGGAATTGCACAAGCTGGAGCAACATTTGATTTTGCCATTTTAACCACATACAGCATAACCTCTAATGGCCGTTCGTTTTGCATGCGGGCGGGTATTTTTTTCTGTTGCAATAATTGCAGTTCACAGCCGGCTACAAGAGCTTTAATATAATCAGGGTGATGGCTGAAACGGGCGCTGATTTCCAGCCTCCAGGGGAGGGTGTCACTGATCTCGGTCGTGAAGATGAAGTAGCCTTCAGGGGTTAATTTTTGGCTGACTGCTTTAAACAGTGCACTGAGATCGCCAAAATAAGGCAGTACATCGGCTGCTACGATTAAATCATAAGTTTGTATGTGCTGCTGTAAAAACTCGAGTAGCTCCGATTCAATCAGGTTGTCATAGATCCCTTTTTCTTGAGCATGACTGAGCATTTTGGATGCGATGTCTACGCCAGTTAGATGTTTGCTGGTTTCACGCAGAACAACGCCCGTTAAGCCAGTACCACATCCCAGATCCAGTGTTTGCTTGACTTGTGATAATTGCAGCTGATGAACGGTTTGCCCTATATGTTGTGGAATGCTGTAGTGCAATGGTCCTTGCATGTGTTGATCGTAATACAGTGCGTAATTGTTGAATAAATTACTGGCATATTCGGGGTTGGTTGCCGCTTGTTGGGTCGCGCCCTTTAATGCCTGTAACATGTGTTTGCTGATGGTGTCTGCGGGGTTAATGGCCAGCGCACGTTCTAAATAGTCACAGGCTTTATCTCGCTCCTCCATTTTAAGATAAGTCGCGGCCAGATTATTTAAAGAAGGGCTGTGTTGCTCGTTTACAGTAAGCACTCTTTCAAAGTAGATAATGGCTTCATTTAAATGGCCTAAGGTCATTTGTGCGACGCCAGAATTATACAGATACTCTATATTATTGGGGTCATTTTTAAGAAGCACATCATAATGCATCAGCGCGTTTTCAAAACGGTCATGGTGCATGAAGGTGGCGGCTAAATTATTGCGGGCATCTATTTGCTCATTGTCCAATGCCAGAGCTCTAGAAAAAAAATTGATGGCCAGTTGGTTTTGCTCTCTTTTTAGCGCAATAACGCCTAAATTAATCAAGGTCTGGACGTGTTCTGCGTCTTGCTCCAGAACTTTTTGGAATGCTTGCTCCGCAGGAGTCAGTGAATTTTCTTCTAAATACAACACGCCTAAATAAAACCTGGCTTCAAGATTTTCTGGATTGAGCGAGACAACATTATTAAATTGCATCTTGGCTGCGGCTAATTGATTGTTTTGCAGTAATAACAATCCTAAATTAAAATGCGCGGTACTAAAATCGGGTTCAGAATGAACCGCCTCTTTGTAATGTTGTAATGCCTGTTGGTACTTGTTTTGAGACGCATAAATCACTGCTACATTATTATGGGCTTGTGCATAATCGGGTTTGAGTGTGATGGCTTGTAGGTAATAATCAATAGCCTTATCCAATTGCTGTGATTTTTTATAGGCATTGGCCAGATTGTTGAGTAGGCTGGGATCCTTGGGGGTGATGATTCGCGCACGCTCTAAGTAAAGTAGGGCCTTATCGATATCACCCATTTGTGCGTAGGTTAAGCCTAAAAAATGCAAGGTTTGAGGATGGTCGGGCTCCAGAGCTGTTATTTGTTCGTAAATAGCAATCGCTTGCGGAAATTGGCCTGCAGCTTGCAGTTGAAAGGCTTGCTCAAAAAGCCGCTCTGATTCATGAGTCATGATAAATTGGGGATAAGTATGCGCAATTGGCTTAGGGCTTGTGCGCGGTGGCTAATGGTATTTTTTATTGTAGCAGGCAGTTGTGCTGCAGTGCATTGATATTCTGTAACATAAAAAATAGGATCATAACCAAAACCGCCAGCACCTGCAGGTGCTGTGGTAATAAGACCATGAAAAAAACCTGTGGCAACAACGGGTGCGGGATCCTTTGCATGTTGTATTAAGGCTATTGCACAATAAAAATAGGCCTTGCGTTGTGGTCCTTGTAAATGAGCCATTTTTTCTAACAACAATTGCATGTTGTCTTCATCGGAGGCATTGTTACCGGCATAGCGCGCAGAATAGATACCAGGCGCACCATCCAATGCGGGCACTACCAGACCAGAATCATCCGCTAAAGCCGGCTTGTTCGCGCACAAACTGGCATGTCGCGCTTTGAGCAGCGCATTTTCTATAAAGCTCAAGCCGGTTTCTTCAACGCTGTTAATATTTAACGACGTTTGTGCAATACAATGCACGGGGGCTAAAATAGCTTGTAGTTCTGTTATTTTTCCAGGATTACTGGTGGCGAGAATTAATTCTTTCATGGGGATTCATTTTAAATAGTATATGCTGCGCATGGATGCTATCGTAACAAAGGCCTAACATCCAGCGCAAGGCCCTTCTTGATGTAAAGAACAGTTGTGAAAAAAATTGAGTGGTGCTCCCGGTTTTGAGGAGAGGTTCCGGTGACACTGGTATGACCTATTAAAAATTCAATATTAAAGGAGTGTCAATTTATCATGCCCAAATTAACTCTGCTGCAAAGGCGTATTAGCGCCATCCAGATGCTAAAAGATTTAGAGACAAAACTACAAGCTAAAATTCTTGACCGATCTGATGTTTCAGCCGCATTTTTTAACACCGCACTACAAGAAGGCAATAAAGGTATCCGTGCTATTCAGAGTGAATATTCAAACTTTGCAGCTATACATAGTCTCAATGCCTCGAATGGTGATAAAGAAATCAAGTCGTTAAGGCGTTTAGAATTGGCTACTTATGGCGAGCAGAGTGTTATTTTCCAGGATTCATTAACTGATTTAATAACTAGGGTAGAGGTTTTAACGACTCAATTCAGACAGGGCAGAGCAAAGGCCGAATTGCGTGAAAAAGGATACGTTGTTGAGCATCTTGCGCTAGAAACTCCTAACTATATAAAAGGCTGGGGGATTCCTACTAAAGATACTAAAATGTATGCCTATGGTGACAGTAGGTTTGGAGCTATTAAGCCATCTTCTACCCAAACAGCACAAGGCGACGAGATTAGGCATTATCAATTTAGGATATTACCTATTCGCGGGCAGTCCTTGGATCGGTTTGATACTAATTTGCCTCAGATCTTCGATTGGTATGGAAGTGGCGCGGAGAGAGAGCATGATTATGCCAACGCGTTAAAAACACTAGAGGCCTATACCATAGGTCAATCTAAAGAAATGGAGCAAACTACGCTTATAAAGCATTTGGGAGAATTCATTCTTCAAATAAAATCCATCAAATGGAAGGAGCCAATACCATCTACAACAGCGATGATAAAAATTATCATCATTCTAGAAGATACCTATAGGCTTTTGCATGTAGCAAAAAACACAGAATACAAAGAGTTTGCGCTAGTTTGTGCTAATTTTCAGGAGAAAGCGCGGTTCTTACAGGAGAATAAGTATTTCTTTCAATCGGGTATAAGGCCTCATCTCCAAACAGCAGGTGATCTTATGGTAGGAATAAGCGCGGAACTTTTAGCGGCAATGCCTGCGCCCAGTCGGGCTTCTTCATATTCAGTAGGTGCCTTAAATTTTTTTGGCGATGCTATGGACGTGGGCTCGGCAGCAGCAGGTTCAGATCAAGATGCAGCTAGGTTCTGTGTGATGCTTTAAAGCGAATGTCCAGTGTAGTATGGTGAGAGGCTATTCAGGCATGTCCTGGGTAACAACCAAACCTTCCCAGCCATAAAATCTAGCACAATCTTACGATGGTCGCGCTACCTTGTGATTGATTTAATCCATCCCTGGATTAAATCGACTCGCCCGCTACAGGCCTAGGTCTTCGACCTCCCATGGCCTGCAGCGAGCGAATATTTTATATTTTGGTAATTTAGGAACGTGACCGAAATAACTTCCTGTTATAGCATCAAATCTGAGCATCGTCTTAATGCTTGCTTAATAATCACATGTTAAACTGTCAACACAAACTGTGTGTTATTTAGGGTTGTTTATGTCAAAATCTCGCTATGAATCTAAAAAACCGGCTTATCAGACTAAGCAAGCTCATTATTCTCAACCACCAATGGGCTCTGTAGCTGTATTTGAATGGGAAACGTTTAGACCACTAACTGATTACAGTGAGCAGAGCATGGTTGGCGTATTTAAGCGCATATCGAGAGATATTATTGAGCGGCCTTATCATTATGATCAACATAAAGCATTTGATGCTCAGGGTACGCCTCTCCATTACAACTTCACTAGAGCTGATAATGTGAATCCTCCTGCCAAAGTTCCTGGAGTTGCAGTCTACAAACAAAATCATGGTACTGGCCATGCTATAAGACAGATGATTTATACGGATGTTTTGATTGATAAAATTGCGAAAGCAGGAAATCAACAAGGTCAACAGATTGCTCAGATTGTTAATAACACACCTGCAATTGCAAGCATCTTAAAATTAGCTGCCTACTGTAAGCGTATAGGTCGTACTTTCGATCATGAACATGATGATCCTGGGTATACTACCATTTATTCTAAACGCTCATCGGAAATGTTTGCTAAAATGGCTGAGGAATTAGGATACGGTAAGGACTTAATCCTGGTTATTAGTGAAAGCATGCTGGAGCCAAAACAGTCCCCCTCTGCTGGCGTAATGAGTAAAAATATTGCAGGAATCAGCGGCGTTGATCTACGGGACTTTAGTGAAAGTGTCCTGATGGCTGCTCACATGGCTGATTTGGCACGATTATTTTCAGTGCGGAGGAGTTATATTACCACCGCTATCAGCGGTTATTTTGAGCCAAAACAATTACTGCCTGTGGCTACCGAACTAGTAGAAATGGCTTGTAAAGCGAATACGATGACTGGTAATCCAGTAGTGGCTCAAGAAAACGGAGTCAAACATCAAACAGTAAATGTCAATGGCAAGAAGTTAGTAGCAGTAGTGAACGATATTGCTACGGCTGTAAGCGAATTAAAGACATTGTCTCTGCTCCCTCCTTCGCAAAAAGCACAAATTGATTTGACCAGTGTTCGGTTGATGACACAAAATCGCAAGAGCTCACAAGGCGCTTGTTATGAAATGTCATGTAAAACAAAAGAACAGGTGCAGCATGTGCAAGTTCAATTACAGAAACAAAACATTTCTATACATGAAATGAATTATTTTAATGGGTACTGGCGAGTTAAATTTGATAACTCAATTTTGGCAGAACAAGTTGCAACCCAAATTATTGGTAAACCAGCCTTTGATGAACAAAAGCCGAAATCTTCGCCAGCAATCGGAGCTCCTCAAGTGAATGGCGCCTCTCAAGCGCCGAAATCTTCGCCAGCAAATGGAGCCTCTCAGGCGAATGGCGCTCAAGTTATATCCCCATTAGTTTTGAAAAAACAAGAAAAGCAAATGCTGATATTGTTGGATAAACTGGCACTTACAGTAAAAGAATTAGCAGGAAAGGTAAAAACTAATCCGAAGGACTATGGGCCGGTAGCCAGAGAACTGCGTCAATTGCATACCACTTTGATCAATGAAAAAGCGAATTTCTTTCAAAAACCAACTGCTGCTGGTTTAAAACAGTATAGTGATCATTGCAACCAAGCGATTGACTCACTTAAAGAAGCTAAAAATCATCGTGGCTGGCATAAAGTTGATCCCATTCTTAGAGCGATTGTAGGTGTACTTGCCTTTTGTGTTTCTTTTATATTTGAAGTGTCATCAAAGAATGGCTATGTTGGTACTTTCTTTAAAACGCCCGAAACTGATACAGCAAAAAAAACCAATGATTTTAAGGCAAGATTTCAATCAGAAATAAATGAAATAGATGCAGTGATATCTGCGGGAAATCCGCCTGTCCGGTTCTGAGGAGGGGGGGCTTCCAATTAGCCTTAAGTTTTAGTTGACCTCAACCTCAACCTCAACCTCAATTTTGATTTTGATTTTGATTTTGATTTTGATTTTGTGCATAGTTTGAATCCGTTCGTGGTGAGGAGGCGCACTCGCCGATCCAGTAAGTAACAGTGAACTTCGCTGCGCCGTCTCGAAC
>JBIODT010000049.1:0-13058 GCA_044445305.1 Legionellales bacterium
AACTTAAGGCTAATTGGAAGGGTCGGAGCCGTGAGGCTCCTAACTATGCGATCTTAAGACATCATGCTATCCAAAGTACCTGGATGGCCTGAAAACTCAAATAGGTTCACTTCATCAGATTCGCTGTCGCTGTCGGCTGCTGGTTTGAACAGGCTTAGAGTACCAAGCGGAGCAGCATCTTTAGGCTGGAAATGATTTTTTGATAATATTTGATACTTTAATAAATCACCTGCTGGTAATGTTGCAATTTTAGCCTTGAGCTGGGGAAATACAACGTTATATAAAAATTTACCATCTATTTCTACAGAGTGAGATTCAGTTTCTGGTTCCTCTTTTGAACGATGATAAGGTCTTTTAGAAAGTTCAGCGCATTCAGCGCCGCTCATGGATTCTATTGCAGATCCGTGGTGTCTTGCGCCATAACCTTCAGAGGCCGTTTCGTCACCCAGTGTGCGAAAATAGTGGATTATTTTAGTTGTATTCGCTTGATCAATATCACCAAAGTTGATGACTAGCCGAGATCGATCATGACCTGGAATAAACTGACAAGCTTGATTGGAGCGCATGGTTGCTTCTGCCAAGCTTAACAGGGTGTGTTCCAGCATGTCGCATTTTTTGGTAGTGATACGGTAGGGCTCTAAAAACACTTCAAATTCTTTGGTAAAAGCCTTAATGCACAGTACCGATTCATTACGATGGTACGTTTCGTATAATTGCATGCCTTCTAATACCGTTTTTAATTTAGGAGCCAGGTCTTCATTGTCTCCAATTTCTGCTTGTTGTAAAAATTGTACCAAAGCTTCTCTGCTGTTTAATATGTCTTTATAAAAAAGTGGAAAGGTATTTAATGCCTCCATACGACCGGATAAAAGCAAGGTAAAATCAACCAGGGCTTTCATTGTAGGTGTCAGTTCTCTTAGAGCCTCAGATAATAAAATTTGTCTTGTTTCGTCTATGTACTTACGTAAAGTACTGAGTGCAGTGGATTCTAAAATGGGAGCAGACAGGATCCTGTATTTAGTAAGAATCTCAGGAGCGGTTATTTTCATCTGTTGAAAATAAGCTTGAAATTGAGGCATGAACTGTTCGAAAACCTGTTGGGCATTGAGTACTAACGGTTGTGCATGCTGGTAACTGCTTTTAGGTAAATTGAAAAAAACCATTAAGGTTTCAATTTGTTCAAGGTTACATTGGGAGGCTATAGAAAAAGTAATTTTTTCTCTCTCTTCAGCGGACATCCACCGGTCTAAAGAAAGTGAAAAACCTGCAGACAATTGACGTTCTGTGGCTGCAATGCCTGCTAACTGATAGGTAATGTAATTGACTATTCCCGATTCAAGGCTAATACGCTCTTGTGTTAGAAGTTGGTGCAGGTCATGACGTAGTTTTGCTCTCATAGTACTCTCCTTTGAATTGTAAGGATTGGGATTTTATAATGGCAGTTATGGCGTAACAATACAGTAAAATCACCCTATTGATGCCTATTCAAAGGCTGGTATATCGAATCGCCTTTATTGTTTAAAAATATGCGCCATTATTGTTTCAGCGTCGTGCGATACGACAAATAGCAGCGCTTTTTTTCAATAAAATCGTTTCGATAAGGCAGAAATATATGCGCTAAAATTGCAGTTTGTGACCGCGCGCAGTATAGTTAGCTATTATGACAAAAAAATAGTTTTTATTATGAAATTAAGTTCGGTTCGCATTGTTTTGGTAGCAACATCTCATCCTGGAAATATTGGTTCAACCGCAAGGGCTATGAAAACCATGGGGTTAAGTTCCTTGTATTTGGTTCGTCCTAAATTATTCCCTGATTATAAAGCCAATGAAATGGCAGCAGGTGCTGATGATGTGTTACATCAAGCTGTTGTGGTTGATACCCTAGAAGAAGCCTTGGCTGGATGTCAGTTAATTCTGGCTACCAGTGCCAGACCCAGAGAGCTTTCATTGCCAGGGTTACTGCCTTCTAAAAGTGCAGAGCTTATTAGCGAAAAATCGGATGAGACACAAGTGGCATTGGTATTTGGCAGAGAGCATGCCGGCCTGACTAATGAGGAACTGCTAAAATGTCATTATCATATTAATATTCCCAGCAACCCAGAATACAGCTCGCTTAATTTGTCACAGGCCGTGCAAATTGTCGCCTATGAGTTGCGCATGAAGCTGTTATCACCTACAGCAGAAGTAGCGCTGCGTCATGAGGAAGAAGCCAGTGCAGAAGAGGTTGAGCAGTTTTACGATCATTTAAAAGAAGTATTTATTGAAATACAGTTTTTAAAAACAACCAATCCAAGACGTTTAATGCAAAGGGTGAGACGGTTGTTTAATCGTGCACACTTAGAAAAAATGGAAGTTAGTATTTTACGTGGCATGTTAAGCCAAGTGCAAAAGTCCTTGGAATGGGCCAGTAAAAAAACTGGAGCCTAATCAGTGACCACGATGCCAATATATTTAGATTATATGGCGACTACACCAGTTGACCCGCAAGTAGTGGAACAAATGATGCGCTATTTGGGGCCCGATGGCTGCTTTGGCAATCCGGCTTCAACAACCCATGTTTATGGCACCAATGCAGCTAAGGCTGTTGAGCATGCCCGTAGGCAAATAGCGGACTCTATCAATGCATCATCTGAGGATATTGTATTTACATCAGGCGCAACAGAATCTAACAATTTGGCCATACTTGGGGCTGCTCGTTTTTATCAAAACAAAGGCAAGCATATAGTAACCATGAGCACCGAGCATAAAGCGGTTCTTGATGGTTTTCATCAATTAAGTAAAGAAGGCTTTCAGGTTACCTACCTGCCACCAGAACCTGATGGTCTTTTGGATCTTCAGAAATTAAAACAAGCATTACGCGCAGATACCATTTTGGTTTCCATCATGCATGCCAACAATGAAATTGGTGTGGTACAGGATATTGCTGCTGTTGGTGCGCTGCTGCGTGGTAATGGGATTGTTTTTCATGTGGATGCAGCACAAAGTGCCGGAAAAATCGCCTTAGATTTAAACCAACTTCCAGTTGACCTCATGTCGTTTTCTGCGCATAAAAATTACGGACCCAAAGGGATAGGTGCATTGTATGTACGACACCGACCCAGAATTCGCTTGCAGCCCCAATCTTTTGGCGGCGGGCATGAAGGTGGCATGCGCTCTGGAACCTTAGCAACACATCAAATTGTCGGCATGGGAGCGGCTTTTGCTTTGGCGGAAAGTTTACGCGAGGAAGAGCAGGCTCGCCTGTTGCAATATCGAAGGCGTTTGTGGGAGGGTGTGAAACAATTACCTGGAATCCGTCTGAATGGACATGAGCAGCAACGCCTGGCGGGGAATCTAAATATGAGTTTCGCAGGATTAGATGGCGATGCTTTATTACCAGCCCTGAGTGGGTTAGCCATATCAACCACTTCAGCTTGTGCTGCTGCGAGCATACAACCATCTTATGTACTAAGGGCTCTGGGATTATCAGCTGAGCTAGCACGCAGTTCCATCAGATTAGCAATAGGTCGTTTTACCAAAGAAGAACAAGTTGAACAGGCTATTGATATAATTTGTCAGCAAGTAAAGAGCTTATGAGGATTCAATTACACCTTCCTGTATGGTATTCTTAATTTAATAATAACGCATGGTTATTGCATAAAAGGATACGTCCAAATCATGGTCTATTTAGCCAAAGAAATATTAAATGTTAATATTGAAGACGAGTTGAAGCAATCTTATTTAGATTACGCAATGAGTGTTATTGTCGGTAGGGCTTTACCTGATGTGCGCGATGGCCTTAAGCCTGTGCACAGACGTGTCCTGTTTGCTATGAGCGAGTTGGGTAATGATTGGAATAAACCCTATAAAAAATCTGCTCGTGTGGTGGGGGATGTCATCGGTAAATACCATCCACATGGTGATACAGCTGTGTACGATACTATAGTTCGTATGGCGCAACCTTTTTCTTTACGTTATTTATTAGTTGATGGTCAGGGTAACTTTGGTTCGGTCGATGGTGACTCCCCAGCTGCGATGCGTTATACAGAAGTAAGGATGTCTAAAGTCGCTCATGCATTATTGGCTGATCTTGAAAAAGAAACGGTTGATTTTGCGCCTAACTATGACGAAACGGAATTTGCACCGGTTGTTTTACCTTCCAGGGTCCCTAACTTATTGGTCAATGGCTCTTCTGGTATTGCTGTGGGTATGGCAACTAATATCCCACCGCATAACTTGACTGAAGTTATTAATGCTTGTCTTGCTTTAATCGATGATTCTGAAACCAGTTTAGATGACATCATGGAAATTATTCCTGGACCAGATTTTCCAACAGCGGCCATCATTAATGGGCGTGCTGGGATTATCCAAGGGTACCGTACAGGAAAAGGGCGTGTGATCATACGTGCACGTACAGAGATAGAAACTGACGAGCATACTAGTCGACAAGCCATTATCATTCATGAATTGCCTTATCAAGTGAATAAAGCGCGTTTGGTTGAGCGAATTGCCGAGCTTGTACGTGATAAAAAAATTGAGGGCATTTCCGGATTGCGAGACGAGTCAGACAAACAAGGAATGCGTGTCGTCATCGAGTTAAAGCGTAATGAAGTTGCTGATGTTGTTTTGAATAATTTGTACGCACATACCCAAATGCAAAATGTTTTTGGAATTAACATGGTTGCCTTGGTTGATGGTCAACCACGTACTTTAAATTTGAAACAAATTCTTGAATATTTCATCAAGCACCGGCGAGAAGTCGTTACCCGACGTACCATATTTGAATTGAAAAAGGCCAGAGGTCGAGCGCATCTGTTAGAAGGATTGGGTATCGCCCTGGCAAACATTGATGAAATGATCGCGCTGATCAAGCAGTCATCAACACCTCAAGATGCTAAAGAAGGATTATTAGCCAAAGCTTGGCAGCCTGGTCTGGTCAAGGTCATGTTAGAAAAAGCGGGCTCTAATGCGTCAAGACCTGATGATCTGGATGCTGAGTTTGGTATGGGTGTTGATGGTTATAAATTATCTGGGGCACAAGCCCAGGCAATCCTTGAATTAAGATTGCATCGCTTAACTGCTTTAGAGCAAGATAAAATTTTAAGTGAATTTGAAGAATTGTTAATTATTATTAAAGAGCTGTTGGACATTCTGGCTTCACCTGAGCGATTGATGCAGGTTATTCGTGAGGAGTTGGTGGAAATTAAAGCTCAGTTTGGTGATGAGCGACGTACTGAAATCACGGCCTCGCAAGAGGATCTGACCATTGAAGACTTGATCACAGAAGAAAATGTGGTTGTTACTTTGTCGCACCAGGGCTATGTGAAATATCAGCCTACTACTGCTTATCAAGCCCAGCATCGAGGCGGTAAAGGCAAGTCAGCAACTCATGTTAAAGATGAAGATTTTGTTGAACGGTTGGTGATTGCCAGCACGCATGATACTTTATTGTGCTTCTCTAATCTGGGTAAATTATATTGGTTGAAGGCTTATCAGCTCCCCTTGGCTACTCGTATTGCGCGCGGTCGACCTATTATTAATATACTTCCACTGGCAGAAAAAGAAGAAATTAATGCCATGCTTCCAGTACGTGAGTATAAAGACGGTTTGTTTGTGTTTATGGCAACCAAAAAAGGTACGGTTAAAAAAGTACCTTTAAGTGCCTTTAGCAGACCTCGATCCAACGGTATTATTGCGGTTGATTTAGATGAAGACGACAGTTTGGTTGGCGTAGACATCACTGATGGCACCAGAGACATTATGTTGTTTACCGATGCGGGTAAAGTGCTGCGTTTTGATGAAAGTAAAGTAAGACCCACGGGCCGTACCGCTCGAGGTGTTCGTGGTATTAGAATAGATGAAGGTCAAGCAGTAAAATCATTGGTAATCGTTCATCCCAACGGGACCATACTTACTGCAACAGAAAATGGCTATGGCAAGCGTACTGAGGTAGATGAGTATCGTGTTTCAGGTCGTGGTGGGCAAGGCGTTATTTCTATTCAGGTTACTGAACGTAATGGCAAAGTAGTCAGATCATTACAAGTTACAGACAATGATGAAGCCATGCTGATTACTGATAAAGGCACGTTGGTTCGTTTTAAAGTCAGTGAGCTGTCAATTATTGGTAGAAACACGCAAGGTGTGCGCTTGATTAATGTAAGTGCTGGTGAGCTGGTTGTGGGCATGCAAAAAATTGAAGAGCTGAGTGATGAGTTGGTTGAGCTGAGTCAATCGGTATTGGCTGATAACCTAGGTGATTCAGGACCAGCAGCAGAAACTGAAACGTTTATTAATGAGCCAGATCAATCAGCAGCAATTGAAGATGAAAATGATGAGAACCAAGACTTATAATTTTGGTGCAGGTCCCGCAATGCTTCCCGAGTCTGTACTTGAAGAGACTCAGGAAACGTTGCTTGATTGGCAAAATATGGGCATGTCCATTCTTGAAGTAGGACACCGGACGCCAGAGTTTGTTGGTCTTTTAACTGAAGCAGAGCAGTTACTCCGAGATCTTCTGGCTATTCCCTCAAACTATCAAGTCCTCTTTCTTGGAGGTGCCGCCCGCACACAATTCGCTATGATTCCTATGAATTTTTTGCATCCAGAAGAACAAGCAGGTTATCTTGTGAGCGGAATTTGGTCTCGCATGGCACTTATGGAAGCGCAGAATTTAAAAAATGCTTACTGTGTTGCTAGCGATGAGCCGAATGGCTTTCTATCCATTCCTGATCCAGACAGTTGGAACATTCAAGAAAACAGTCATTACCTTTACTATACGCCTAATGAAACAGTTAATGGTGTTAGATTCCCTTATGTGCCACAAACGAAGGGCATACCATTAATTGCTGATATGACCTCTTGTTTGCTTAGTGAGCCTATAGACGTCAGTCAATATGGATTGATTTTTGCAGGTGCCCAAAAAAACATTGCAAATGCTGGTTTGACCCTGGTAATAGTCAGAGATGATCTATTAAAAAAGACCGTAAATCCTCCCATTCCAAGCATGCTGAACTACAAGATTCAAGCGGAGCATCATTCTCTTTATGCCACGCCACCTGTTTTTAATTGTTATTTAGCATCCAAAATGTTTCATTGGATTAGAGAACAAGGCGGTGTTGAGGCTTTATATAAGAAAAATTGTCTTAAGGCTCAAAAATTGTATCAATATATTGATGCATCTGATTTTTATACGGCTCGTGTTGAAAAACACGCAAGATCTATTGTAAATGTATGTTTTTCTATAAAAAAAACTGAATTAGAAGCTGTGTTTATAGAGCAAGCAACCCAACGTGGTCTTTGTGCCTTAAAGGGGCATCGCTTTGTAGGTGGGCTTCGTGCCAGCTTGTATAATGCCATGCCTATGGCTGGAGTAGATGCTTTAATCGATTTTATGTCCGAATTTGCAAAGGAAAACACCCATTGAAACCAACTCATTTAATAAGTCATCCCACTAAATCAATAACTGGTGCGCTGGTTGTCCCTGGGGATAAATCTATTTCGCACCGTTCGATAATATTGGGTGGCATTGCAAAAGGCGTTACAACTGTCACAGGATTTCTCGATGGTGAGGATTGTCTGGCCACGTTGCAAGCATTGAAATCAATGGGTGTAGTAGTAGAGGGGCCTGTGGATCAGCGGGTGGTTATTCATGGGGTAGGGAAGTATGGATTAAAAAAACCAAACAAAATCATTGATTGTGGTAACTCTGGAACCAGTATGCGTTTGCTGGCTGGTTTGCTAGCAGCACAAGACTTCGACAGCCAATTAACTGGTGATGAGAGTCTGTTAAAAAGACCCATGCTAAGAATCAGTAAGCCTTTAACTCAAATGGGCGCGGATATTTCTACTGCAGATGGAAAGCCGCCTATTCACATTAGAGGTGGCAGGACGTTGTCGGGTATTAATTACCTGATGCCAGAGGCCAGCGCCCAAGTAAAATCCTGTTTGTTATTGGCAGGACTGTATGCTCAAGGAGAAACCAGTATTACTGAAACTGGTATTAGCCGAGATCATACGGAACGCATGTTAAAAACGCTTGCATATCCACTAGTAAAGTCGGGAAACACCTTGATTATTAATGCCAACAGTGAATGTCAAGGCACCGATATTACCATACCTGGAGACATATCCTCTGCGGCTTTTTTTATAGTTGCAGCCACAATTATCCCAGGATCCGATCTGATCATTAAAAATGTTGGTATTAATCCAACACGTACAGGCATAATTCACATTTTGTTGGAAATGGGTGCTGATATTACTGTATTAAACCAGCGTCAATTTGGTGAGGAACCAGTAGCAGATTTGCATGTGAAGTACGCGCGTTTAACTGGCATTAATATCGATCCATCCATGGTGCCTTTGGCAATTGATGAGTTCCCTGTCATTTTTATTGCTGCTGCATGTGCGCAAGGTGAAACACTGTTGCGTGGTGCTAAGGAACTTCGTTTAAAAGAAAGTGATAGAATAGGTGCTATGGCAGATGGTTTGGCCCAATTGGGCATTGATGCCAAGAGTTTTGATGATGGAATCATTATTGTTGGTGGGACTCTGCATGGTGGTGTAGTCGACAGCAGGGGGGATCATCGAATTGCCATGTCTTTTGCTGTTGCAGGAGGTGCTGCCAATGCACCTATAACCATTATGGATTGTGCTAATATAAGCACCTCTTTCCCATCGTTTTTAACCAGTGCAAATAAAGTTCATTTTCGTATAGAGGATAACAAAGACAATGTATGAAACCAGTGTACCTGTAATCACCTTAGATGGGCCTAGTGGCACAGGCAAAGGGACCATTTGCCATATGTTGGCAAAACACTTGCATTGGAATATGCTTGATAGTGGTGCTATATATCGTGTCTTGGCTTACGCTGCTCGTAAAAAAGGGATTAAAACGGATGAAGTTGAGCGGTTAATTGACTTGGCACGGACGCTGGATTTGTGTTTTAAGTCTAATGCTGACAATGAATCCAGGGTTTTTTTGGAACAAGAAGAAGTGCAACAACAAATCCGAACCGAGCAATGTGGGCAGGATGCATCACAAATTGCCGTAATTCCTGAAGTCAGAGCAGCTTTACTTGAGCGTCAACGTGCTTTTGCCACAAAGCCTGGATTGGTAACAGATGGCCGTGATATGGGAACAGTTGTTTTTCCAAAGGCAATACTGAAAATCTTTTTATCTGCCAATGTGGCAGAAAGAGCAAATAGACGTTTTTTACAGTTGAAAGAACAAGGAATTAATGTTAGCCTCGCGCAAGTGGTGGAAGAACTGGTTAAACGTGATACAAGAGATACAGCGCGTACACATGCACCATTAAAACCAGCTGAAGATGCCGTAAAGGTTGATACAAGCGGATTGACAATTGTACAAGTGTTCGATTGTGTATTAGAATTAGTAGTGCCATTAATTGCAATTCACTCTTAAAATGGATTGCAGTGATTGGATGTTGTATGCTGCACGCGCAGTGCAGTGTTGTATGGTAGTGAGGGGAAGATGGGATTGTCCTGTTCTTCATTTTTTATTAAAGAGTTTATTAACATGTCTGAAAGTTTCAAAGACCTATTTGAGCAAAGTATTATCGGCGCTCAATTTTATCCTGGTGCCATTATTGAAGCCACAGTTATTGGTATCGATGATGACTACGTCACTTTAAATGCTGGATTAAAATCTGAAGGTATTGTTGCCCTAGAAGAATTCTATGACAAAGATGGCTTATTGGAAATTAAGCTGGGTGATATTGTCGAAGTAGCACTAGATTCAGTTGAAGATGGCCACGGCGAAACGCTTCTTTCTCGCGAAAAAGCAAAACGTCAAGAAGCTTGGCGTAAATTATCAAAATCTCATGAAAATAATGAAACCGTTACTGGTTTGATTTCCGGCAAGGTCAAAGGTGGCTTTACTGTTGAAATTGGAACCATCCGTGCATTCTTGCCTGGTTCATTAGTAGATGTAAGACCTGTGAGAGATCCTTCTTACCTCGAAGGCAAAGAGCTAGAATTTAAAGTAATTAAAATGGACCTGAAACGCAACAATATTGTTGTTTCTCGTCGTGCTGTAGTTGAAGAGGAAAGCAGTGCTGACAGACAAGCATTACTAGAATCTTTACATGATGGCCAAGTGCTTAATGGTATTGTTAAAAACCTTACTGATTATGGTGCATTTATTGATCTGGGCGGTATTGATGGCTTGCTACACATCACTGACATTTCTTGGAAACGTGTGAAACATCCAAGTGAGTTGTTGTCAGTTGGTCAAGATGTAAAAGTTAAAGTATTAAGTTTTGATAGCGAGAGAAACCGTGTTTCTCTGGGTATGAAACAATTAGGCAACGATCCTTGGGTTGATTTGGTTGAACGATATCCTTTGACTAGAAGATTGCAAGGTAAAGTGACTAACATTACAGATTATGGTTGCTTTGTTGAAATTGAAGAAGGCGTGGAAGGTTTGGTTCATATGTCTGAAATGGATTGGACTAATAAAAACGTTCATCCAAGCAAAGTCGTATCTATGGGCGATGTGGTTGACGTTATGGTTCTTGAAATTGATGAAGACAGACGTCGTATCTCTTTAGGTATGAAACAATGTGTTGGAAATCCATGGCAGCAATTTGCAGCAGCACACAGCAAAGGTCAGAAAGTTGGTGGTAAGATTCGCTCAATAACTGATTTTGGTATTTTCATTGGTCTGGATGGTGAAATTGACGGTTTGGTACATTTATCTGATATTTCTTGGACAGTCGCTGGTGAAGAAGCTGTAAAACAGTTTAAAAAAGGACAGGAACTTGAAGCGGTTATCCTGGCTATTGACCCAGAACGTGAACGCATCTCTTTAGGTTTAAAACAACTTGAAGGCGATAGCTTTACCACTTTTGCTGATGAGTACACTAAAGGTACCGTAGTTAAATGTAAAGTTACGGCAGTAGATGCAAAAAATGTTACTGTATTATTAGCTGATGACATCACTGGTACTATTCGTGCTAATGAGTTGTCTGATGAGCGTGTTGATGACGCAACTACTCTTGTAAAAGAGGGTGATGAGATAGAAGCGAAAATCATTAACGTTGATAGAAAAAATCGTACGATCTTTCTTTCAGTTAAAGCGAAAGATGCTCAAGATGAAGCTGATGCAATTAAAAAATACTCTAGAGCTGAGGGCACATCCACAACTTTAGGTGATTTATTAAAAGAGCAAATGGCAAATAAAGACGCGGAATAGCATCTTTATAAAAAATAAAAAAAGCGTAGTGATCCTACGCTTTTTTTATTTATAAATAACGATCGTGATAACTGCTCACTCCCTGCCTGTAGGCGGTAAGTGAGCAGTTATCGTTGATAGATCAAGGTACTAACACTATTTGGACAAGAGTGCATGCGTCTTTTTGCATGCACTCTTGTCCAAATTCCAAAAGGATCGCAAATGCGTATATTAATGCTAGTCACGTACATACTGCTTATTATTATTGGTGTTAGTTTTGCTGCTTTAAATGCGTCTTCTGTACAAGTGAATTTTTATTTCAAAACTGCTTCTATGCCCATATCTGTTTTGATGACTATTATGTTGGGTATAGGGATTTTTATTGGTTTTGTATTATTTATTTTTCGTTACTGGCGTTTGAAAGTAGAGTGCCGTAAAATAAAAAGTCAATTAAAGCTTACTGAAAAAGAAATCAAAAATTTACGATCAATTCCTTTACAGGATTAGGATTGTGCATTAAGGAGCGTGAATGAAATAATTTTTTGTTTTAGGGGCTGTTGACAAGTCATCCCCGCGCCTACGTCCCGCGGATGAGACGTAGGTGGGGGAGGAGGAGTGAGACCCTAGCTAAAACAGAAAGTTATTTCATTCACGCGCCTAATTCTTTGGAGTTAATAAATGATTAATTTGTGGCCACTGTTGTTGCCTGCTGCTGCTTGGTCAGGTTGGTGGATGGCAAATCGCACTAATTCAGATAAAGACTCTGCTGCACATAATTATTTGTCTCGAGAATATGTAGTAGGGCTTAACTATTTATTAAACGAACAATCAGATAAAGCCGTTGATGTATTTATAAAGTTACTTGAGGTGGACAGTGATACTGTTGAAACTCATTTGGCTTTAGGAAGTTTGTTTAGACGTCGAGGTGAAGTCGATAGGGCAATACGCATTCATCAAAATCTGATAGCCCGTCCGCAATTAAGTTTATTACAAAGAAAAGAAGCTTTGATGGCTCTGGGTCAAGATTATATGAGTGCCGGTGTGTTTGATCGTGCAGAGCGGATATTTTTAGAGGTTGTAACGCTGGGTGGCAGTAAAGAAACCAGCAGTTTGCATGGTCTATTAGCCATATACCAACAGGAAAAAGCTTGGGAAAAAGCTTTAGATGTCATCAAGAAGCTGGAAGTTTCAACAGGAACGAGTTTTAATAATCAAGCCGCTCACTATTATTGTGAAATGGCAACCCAGGCAATGAAGGTCAATGCGTTTGATAAGGCTGCTTATTGCATTAAACAAGCAATGAATGTGGATACTGGGTCGGTTAGAGCGAGTTTGATGAATGCCAATTTGGAAATGAAAGAAGGGCGTTACAAGCAAGCGATTCAGTCATTAAAAAAGGTGCCACAGCAAGACGCTGAATTTTTAACGGAAATCATAGAGCCGTTAGTTTATTGTCACAAAGAATTGAATTTGATGGATGAATGTATTAGTTATCTTGAAAAAACTTTAGCTGAACACCCAAGAGCGTCCGTTATTTTCGTGATTGCTGAGTATTGGCGACAAAGTAAGAATATGGATATTGCTATTGATTTTGTAGCGGATAATTTAAGAAAACACCCCTCAATTCGAGGCTTAAACCGACTGATTTATTGGCATCTTGAGTCAGCTCATGGAAAAGTCCGTGACAAATTACAAATGTTGTATGATATTACCAGTAAATTTTTAGACAACAAACCAGTGTATCGATGTGGTCATTGTGGTTTTGGTGGAAAACATTTGCACTGGCATTGCCCCAGCTGTAAGCAGTGGGGTAAAATGAAACCCATACATGGTTTAGAAGGGGATTAGAAATGCAATTTATCGACTTAAAAACACAATATTCTTTAAT
>JBIODT010000050.1:0-12389 GCA_044445305.1 Legionellales bacterium
CTATTGGTTCATTGCGTTTTGCAGTTTTGTGCTGACTTGTGGGTAACGATATGGATGCAGCGCAGCGTAATCAAGGTTTCCATGCTTCATTTAATGGTTAAAACCTTGATTACGCTGCGCTGCATCAAGGCTAGTGTTCTTACACTGCATAGCGATATCGAAAGGATGCAAAATTTAGTGTATAATAGCAGCATCTTTATTGAGAGCCATGCAGTTGTTTTAGGGGCTGTTGATATTTCGCTAGCTTGAGCCAAAATGGGCTGATTTGCGAGCACCGAAACGCAGCATACATGAGTATCGGCGCACAGAAAATCAGCCCATTTCGCCCAAGACAGTAGAAAGGTCAACAGCCCCTAACTGGAAGGCTTGGTTTTTATTTTTAGGTTGTAACATGCAAAAGCAAGATTTTTATTTTGACCTGCCTTCAGAACTGATAGCGCAATACCCCTTAGAAAACCGCAGCGATTCGCGCATGCTAACTTATAATCGTCAGACCGGAGCTCATGGTCATTGTCAATTTAGAGAGCTGGCTGATTTTTTAACGCCAGGTGATTTGTTGGTAATGAATGACAGCAAGGTTATTCCTGCACGGCTTTATGGACATAAATCAACTGGTGGTAAGGTGGAGCTGTTGGTAGAGCGTGTTACTGGCGAGTTTACGTTTCTTGCGCATATTAAGGCCAGCAAAGCACTTAAAGCCGGTGGCAGGATACAACTAAAACAAGGCCAACAGATTGAAGTGCTCGGCAGGCAAGATGACTTGTTTGTTTGTAAAGCCAGTATGGATGTTTTGACCTTATTAAATGACTTAGGTCATATGCCACTGCCACCCTATATTACTCGAGATGATGAAGTGTTTGATGAGGATCGCTATCAAACTGTTTATGCCAAATATGCAGGCTCGGTGGCAGCACCTACTGCAGGCCTTCATTTCGATGAGTTGGTTTTATCCAGCTTGAAAGCAAAGGGTGTCAATGTTGCTTACGTTACCTTACATGTCGGTGCAGGAACCTTTAGACCAGTTCGTTGTGATGATATCAAAGAACACGTCATGCATTTTGAGCATTTTACTATAAGTCCTGAGCTTGCTGCCGCAGTTCACGCTACTAAGGCTGCTGGTAATAAGGTGATAGCAGTAGGCACCACAGCACTTCGCAGTCTCGAAAGTGCAGCGCGCGCTGGGGTATTAGTTGCTTGCAGCAGTGATACCAATATTTTTATTTATCCAGGTTATGAGTTTAAACTTTGTGATGGGTTGATAACGAATTTTCATCTGCCTGAGTCAACCCTATTGATGCTGGTTTCCGCTTTTATTGGCCATAAAGAAGCAATGACTTTATATCAAGAGGCTATTGATAACGGATATCGATTTTTTAGTTATGGTGATACGAGTTTGTTACTTTAGAATCGTTCAAATACAGGTGAATACAAATAATGAATTTTATCCCCATTGTAACTTCAGAGGCCGGAGCTTGCTTAACTTCAGCCAATTGGAGTGAGGTGCATGTTGGCTCAGTAGCTTATTCTTTAGAGTCTTTGTTATTTAAACCGGGCTTGTCTTTGTTAAAAAAAATTCCCGATATCAAAAGTTATTTGGGATGGTCTGGTCAATTCATTTTAAATGGAAAAAATCTAAGCGCTAACAAAGCGGGCACTTATACTTTAAAATCACCCTTTGATGGGAGCACGATTAAGTTCACTTCTATTGAGTTGGTAGAGCTGATCCAACATTTAAAACCTGATGTGGTCATTCTACCTAAAAAAATAATGCAGGAGCAGCCAAATGCCTGGGTCGATTGGGGTGACGCAATCAAAGCATTTATTCATGTAGATGATTTGCAGCATCAGGATGTACCAGCAGGGCATGGTGTTTATTTTGATGATCTGGGCACTCAAGACAGACTCATAGAGGATTTGCATAAGTGGTCACACCTGGCACGTTATGTCACCGGTGTTGTGCATCTGGATTTAATGCAGCGTTTAATAACTCAAGCCGGTGTACTTATCGAGTCTGATGAGCCTGCCAAAGCGGCTATACAAGGTATGGTCTACAGCAAGTCAGGGTTAGTGGATTTAACTGACAAGCAAACTGAGCTGCAGTTTGAGCCTATTGATGCAGATTGTGGCTGTCCAACTTGTTCGCAGCAATTAACCAAAGCCTATCTTCATCATTTATTGCTGCATACCCCTTTGTTGTGCCAGCGATTTTTAATTCAGCATAATATTTATCATTGGACTAAAGTCAATCAGGTAGCGTGATCTGCTTCCTATCCGTGAGGTGGGCGGGAGAAGATTGCTCCTCATGGTCAAATTGTGAACTATTGAAGTGGGGCAGCTCTGGATAGCCCTGCAAACTCCAATACTATTCATTTACCTTCTAAGTAATTCGCTATATGATGTTGCGTTGTCTTTCATGGCAGCTTGGAGCGTGTCCAAACGCCAACCAGTAACAACAGATTTGAGGAGATATTATGAGTTTTTTTATTAATGACGCTTTTGCCGCTGCCGGGGCTGCAACAGCAGCGCAACCTGATGGAACTTTTTCACTCATCATGATCGCGGCCATTTTTGTGTTGTTCTATTTTATGTTAATCAGACCGCAAAATAAGAAAGCAAAAGAACACCGTGATTTGCTTGGACGTTTGAAAAAGGGTGATGAGGTTATTACTTCCGGTGGTATACTCGCCAAAGTCATCAGTTTGGATGAACACTATATAAAGGTTAGTCCTGCCGAAGGTATAGAGTTTAATTTGCAAAAAGGTGCGGTTAGTACAGTCTTGCCAAAAGGCACTTTAAAATCTCTTTAAGTCAGTTATAGGGACACGGAAATGCAGAACAAATATCCTCTATGGAAAAATCTATTATTGGTGGTAATCGCTGTTATTGGGTTCGTTTATGCCATACCCAATTTGTATACTGAAAATCCTGTAGTGCAGATTTCAGCAGAAAACCCAGTAGACAAAGAACAATTAAAACAGCAAGTGGAAGATACTTTAAAACAGAACAAGTTGGCATACAGCGCAATCATTGTTGAAGATGAAGGTATTGAAATTATATTTACATCTACGGACTCGCAGTTATTGGCTCGTGATGTTATTAAAAGTAGCCTGGGTGATAAATACACGGTGGCTTTAAATCTAGCCCCATCCACACCGCATTGGCTTGAATTTATCCAAGCAAAACCTATGAAACAAGGTCTCGATCTTCGAGGTGGCGTGCATTTTTTACTTGAAGTCGATGTAGACAGCGTCATCAGTCGCCGCTATGAAGGCATTATGAAAAGTATAGGGCATGAGCTGCGTGAAATTGGTGTTCGTTATGCGGGTATTCGTTATGTGGCGGATAAAGGCGTTTACTTGCGTTTTCGCGATACTGGCGCTACAAATACTGCCTATTCTGAGTTAAAACAAAAAATCCCTGGAGTGGTTTTTGTCAAAGAAAAGACTGATAATGTCATCTTGGGCTCTATTGTACCGACTGAATTAAACAGCATCAGGCAGGGCACTATAGAACAAACCATGAGCATTTTACGCAATAGGGTTAATGAATTAGGCGTAGGTGAGGCCGTTGTACAACAACAAGGTGCTACTCGTGTTGCAGTTGATTTGCCTGGAATTCAAGATGCGGCCAGAGCAAAACAGATATTGGGTGGCACAGCAACCTTACAATTTTATTTGGTGGATCAAGAGAATGATCCGCAAATTGCCAAACAAACTGGGTCAGTACCTGTTAGCGACAAGCTGTATCTCATGGATGGTCGACCTATTTTATTAAAAAGACAGGTTGTTCTGAACGGGGATTCAATTACCTCTGCTGTATCAAGCTTTGATCAACAAACTGCAACACCTGCCGTGCAAATACAATTGGGTGGTGGCGGAGAGAGTTTGTTCACTAACATTACGCGTGACAATATTGGCAAACGCATGGCCATTGTCTATGTTGAAACCAAAAACACCATACAAATGGTTAATGGTGTCGAAAAGCGCTTAACTCATAGAGACGAACGGGTTATCAGTGCACCGGTCATTCAGAGTGCTCTTGGCAATAATTTTCAGATAACGGGGCTTACTGACAGTAAAGAGGCTGCTAATTTGGCTTTACTGTTAAGAGCGGGTGCCTTGCCTGCGGCCATTTACCCTGTTGAAGAACGTACTGTAGGTCCATCACTGGGTAAAGAAAACATTCATCGAGGTATGGTTTCTTTGGAAGTGGGCATGGGTTTAATTTTAGTGCTGATGTTGTGCTATTACCGATTTTTTGGTTTGGTTGCTAATATTGCATTAATGCTTAACCTGGTTTTGCTCTGTGCTTTACTTTCTATCATTGATGCGACTTTGACTCTTCCGGGTATTGCTGGAATCGTGCTCACGGTGGGCATGGCGGTTGATGCCAACGTACTGATTTATGAGCGCATTCGTGAGGAGTTACGTCATGGTTTGTCACCGCAAGCGGCTATTTATGCAGGCTATGATCGGGCCTTTGCCACTATTCTTGATGCAAACATATCTACTTTAATTGTGGCTATCATCCTATTTGCGGTAGGGACTGGCCCTGTACGTGGGTTTGCAGTTACCCTGTCGTTGGGGCTGTTAACTTCCATGCTGACAGGCATTACCTATACCAGGGGCATTGTGAATTGGTACTACGGCAGTCGCACTGTAAAGAAATTATCTATAGGCATTTAACACGAGGCTAAGATGGAATTTTTTAATCCAAATTCAAAAGTAGACTTTATGGGCGCACGTCGTTGGACAGCGATGTTTTCTGTATTGATTTTTGTAATTTCAATTACTGCTTTGCTCGTTAATGGGTTGAAGTGGGGGCTTGATTTTACTGGTGGAACTCAAATAGAAGTGTCTTATTCAAATGCTGCAGATTTGCAATTGATTAGGGAAAGCTTAAGTAAAGTGGGTTTCAATGAAGCTCAAGTAGTGAGCTATGGAACCTCTAAAGACGTTCTTATCAGCATCGCGCCTCGTGGGGATGTAGAGCAATCACTGTTGGTCGATAAAGTGATGCTTGCTTTGCCGGGGGCAATGAAGCAGCGAGTCGATTTTGTAGGTCCTCAAGTTGGTCAAGAGCTGGCAACTAAAGGGGCGCTGGCGATTCTGGTTTCTCTGTTAGCGACCATGATTTATATTGCCTTGCGTTTTGAGTATAGGCTTGCGGTCAGCTCTGCAGTAGCACTGATTCATGATCCTGTATTAATTTTAGGTGTATTTGCGCTGTTTGGTATCGAATTTGATCTTAAAGCTTTAGCGGGGCTACTGGCAGTAATAGGTTATTCTTTAAACGATACCATTGTTGTTTTTGATAGGGTGCGTGAGAATTTCATTAAAGTGCGTCGTACCAATTCTATAGACATTATGAACATCTCAATCAACCAGACTTTGTCAAGAACCATTATGACTTCAACGCTGACTTTATTTGTGGTTGTTGCTTTATTTGTATATGGAGGCGAAACCATTCATGGCTTTTCTCTGGCGTTAATTATAGGTATCGTTATTGGTACCTATTCCTCTATCTACGTGGCAGGGGCTTTGGCTGTTGCTATGGGCTTAGACAGAAAAGACTTCATGCCGAATCAACGCAAAGAGTTAGATGAGCGTCCTTAGGCACGAATTCGCGCATCCTTTCGATATGGTTGGGTAAAAATCGAACCATATCGAAAGGATATTGATTCTTATCTGTTATGCCATTAAGTCGTCCGTTTTTGCAGCACAAATAAAGTCGTTATGTGATAGACCATTGAGTGCATGGGTCATGAAGGTTACTCGGCAATAGTTGTAGCCTATTTCTAGATCAGGATGATGATTTTCTATATTTGCTATCCAGGCTAATGCATTGACGAACGCCATGGTTTCATAAAAATCTTTGAAAGAATATGAGTTTTTGATCGTTCGATGATCAGTGCTTACTTGCCATTTTTTGCTTAGTTGTGGCATTAAATGTTTGATCTGTTCTGGATTAAGCGCGGCACCTATACCCTCACAAGATTCACAATGTTTACTGCTCAGATCACTGGTCATTTTAGTTCCTTTTTATGTTTTTTAGGGATGGTTCAAAAAGTTATTTCGAACCGTGATCCTAAATTAAATTACCAGGATTGTCCTCATCTAATTTGATTTCATTCAAATCAAATTAGATGAGGGCCATTTTGATTAAATGACATTGCCGTGGGCAGTCTTTTCAGAAGGGAGCGCAATATTTTGTTGTTTTAATAGCTTTGTGTATTCAGTAACACTCTCTGGAGTTGCCCAAAAATGCAGAGCATGTCGCTTGATATAACAAACGTCCATTATCTTTTGCACATACTGGGCTTGTACAGTGCCCGTTACTTGTTTTTCGGTTTCAATAGAAGTTTTTAAATCCCTTAGTAATTGAATTTTTTTGGAATTGGAGCCAGACGTCCAACGACCCCCATTTTTATGTTCTATATTACTAATTAATTCATCCAAAATAGTACATAAGACTGGTTTACTTGCCGAGGGTTGATCTACAGACAGCTTACTTTGTTCAGGTAACTTGACGGGATCTGCCTTAGGACTTTCAGTGACGGGTGCAACAACCACTGCCTTTTTTTCAGCAGCTTGTCGTCCATGTGGCTGTATTTCTACAGCCACGGCTGTTTTAACGCGAGCATCATTGGAGTTGGCAGCTGGAGCCAAAATAGGGGTGGTAAGGTCTACTTCATTCTTAGGATCTGATGCCATCTTTTTTTCAGCAGCTTGTCGTCCATGTGGCTGCATTTCTACAGCCAAGGCTGTTTTAAAGCGAGCATCGTTGGAGTTGGGAGCTGGATCAAAAATAGGGATAGTAAGGTCTACTTCATCCTTAGGATCTGCTTCCATTATTGCTTCGGCAAACAGCTTGGCCGCAGCTTCTGGTTTCCAGCCATAGACCCCTATGCCTAAAGGTTGTAAAAACAAAGGCCGGCCTAGTTCTTTGGCATCTAAAATAGCCTGTTTTACCGCTAATTTATATTGAGATCTAAATGCCTCTTCTCGTGCGCCCATGTTGAGGTATTCATCAAAGCTTAGCCCTTTATTGCCTGAGAAATATGGAACAGTTGCTACACCACCTATATAACCATCTTGCTCTGCGATGCGTACGTAAGGAGGCATTGATGCAGCTTGTGCATGATATTGATCAAGCAGTATTTGCAGTTCATTGTTCCAGCCACCAGCATGATCATTACAAGAGACGTTACTGCGAAATTGATTTTTAAAAACAACAAAACCAGAGCCCATTCCTGATACTTGAGCGCAAGTAACGGTTCCAGCGCAAACAATCAGTGAGTTTTGCTTGGGTTGAGCTTTAGTAGGAGTATAAAAAGGCATGAAAGTAGTCCTTATTAGTTGTAATTTACAACTTCAAGTGTAAACCAATGCCAGTGTGTTGGCAAATAAATCACAATCCAATTTCAACCATAGAACAAGCCCAAGGCATCAATAAATCGGGAGTTTTGTTCCTGAGTCCCTATAGTTACTCTTATGTATTGATTCATATTATAAGGATGCAGAGGCCTGACAATGATGCCTTTTTCTAACAGGAAATTGTAGAGGGACATGCTGTCTTCTTTACAGTCAAAAGTTAGAAAATTGCAGGCAGATGGTAAATAAGTTAAGTGAAGTTTGCTTAATCCTGCGCCTATTTGTTCCATGCCTAATTGGTTGGTGTGCAAACTTAACTTGATAAATTCATCATCATTCAATGCCGCATGTGCTGCTGTAAGTGCTGCCTGGTTGACTGCAAAGGGTAATTGTACGCGTTGTAATAGTTTAATGATTTCAGGATTTGCTACCGCGTATCCTAAACGCAAACCGGCTAAACCATAAATTTTTGAAAAGGTTCGCGTAATTACCAAATTGGGGTGCTCAGCCATCCAATCAATACTCGAGCAACTGAGTTGGGATGCAGCAAATTCGTAATAGGCTTCGTCAAGCACCAAGATGGTGCTTGCAGGTATGTTTTGTAGCAGATGCTTTATTTTATCTTGGCTGATTAATAGTCCGGTAGGGTTGTTGGGGTTGGCTAAAAAAATTAAGCCGGTGTTGGCATTACAGGCGTGGAGCAGTTGGTCTGTATCAACCTGCCAATCATGATTAATGGCGACAGTACGTACTGGTATGTTTAAAGACTGGGCTTGAATGGCATAGGTACTGAAGGCATAGTCATGAGTGAGTATGTGTTTGTCAGTATGTAGGGCAAAACAATGAAGTAGCATGTTGAATAGATAATCTGAGCCATTGCTTACGAAAAGTTGTTCGGTGTCGATGTTCAGTTTGGCTGCCAGGCATGGAATTAACGCATGATTTATTGGTGATGGGTAGGTTGCCAGAAGATGGGGTGACATGGCGCGTAAGGCAGTCAATGCCAGAGGACTACATCCTAATGGATTTTCATTGCTGGCTAATTTTATTATATCAACGATGCCTTGTTCTCGAGCCAGTTCCTCTATGGATTTACCGGGTTTATAGGGGATTAATGCGCGGATTCCGGCATGAGGTAGTTGTTGGAAATCAATGGACATAAGCTCTCCTTATTATATACCGCGCGCAGTATGGAAATGACGTGCTTTTCGAAACAGACAGCTATAGTACCTAAGGCAATACTAACTGTCACTGTAACCTATTAAATCTGTTAGTAATTTTCGTAATTCAGTTGCATTTTCTTATTTTGAAGGCTAATCTGCTTGCGGTAATCCAACCTCAGGAAGAAGTATCATGAATCAGCATAAGGGATTTTCCCTGCTCGAAGTATTGCTGTCTTTAATGTTAGCATCCACAGTGGTTCTGGCTTTATTGGCAGAGCAACAGCAAAGCAAGCAGTTCTTAAATCAGCTCATAGTACACACAGATGCTGCACAATTTGTCGAGAGCGCCGATGAAAATTTTTTGATTAACGATATGGCAATAGCCCCTTCCCTTCATGCCTTAAAATTCACGCAAAGCAATAACCATTCTAGTTCGAGATCTGATTCTATAGTACGGCATGATTGGTTTAAATATTGGGATGCCGTCATTCAGCACCGCAGCCTGGTGGGCCTTTTAAAGTGAGACGGCAACTGGGCTTTAGTTTGTCAGAAATTTTAATCAGTCTTTTTTTATCAGGTATCATCATGACCATGCTGATTCAATTTTATCTTAATAGCAAACATCAGTATCTGAAAACACAAAAGCTATTGGTTAAAAGTTTTGACGTACAATGGGCTAGTGCTCTCCTTGCTGACAGCATTAGACGTGCTGGTTTTACTCCTTGTGTGGGTATTGATCAATTGACGCGCGTGGATGGACGTGATGTTTCACAAACCATTAGTGGGCTTATAGTGCAAAATCAACCGCATGCATTCATTAAAGTGAGTCGAATGAGTGAGGTTTTTTCGCCAGTACTAACAATCCAAGGATTAAATCAACTAACAGTACCGCAAGGCATTTTGTTTCATCAGCAACGGCCGTTGCTGATTGCTGATTGTATTCATGCTGAGGTGCTGCAGATTCAACGTATTGATAAATCGGACTTTGGGAGCTATCTCATTACATTGACCAAGCCGCTGGTGTTTTCTTATACCACACCGGCTTATGTTGGTGAGTGGCTGGAAGAAAAATGGTTCATAAAAAACAACTCAAGCAAAGCCAGTGCTCTATACTATAAATCGGTGCAAACGGAAGAGTTAACACCATTAATTCATTCGTTAACAATAAAAGAACAGACTGCCCAGGGGCGGCGCTTGTTAGCAATTAGCATGGGTTTGGATGAGGATAAAACACACCAAATGGTTGTGGCCGTACGTGGATCACTATGAAGCGGAATGCCGGGTTTGTTTTTTTGATGGCTTTAATGACGGTTGCAGTGGTTTCTTTACTGGTATTGGCCTGTATGCAACATATTTTGTTGTATCATAAGGCAATGAATAAATTAGAGCTGCAGCATCAGGGCTTTCACCAATTGGAAGCTTTAGCAATCCAGTTGGCTCATGCTAAGCTATCAGAATTAGATGCTGGCTGTTTTGAGTTTGGCGATTCAGTGAATCAAGTAATACGACGATTGATGCAGCATGAGGGCTGTTTGTTATCGGTGGACAAGCATCACTATAAATATCTTATAGAGGAACTGGGTGATTTTCCCTGTTTGGTGGCGCAGCAAGATGGTGTAACATTTTCAACCCACCACCGTAGGGTTACTGTATTGTCAACTGCTAGCGACAACGCGGATACTTTATTGCAAGTAAGGCAGATATCTGCAATTAAATACCAACCCTGCCTTGGTGAAGCGCATGACATAGCATTAGGAGTTGGCAGCTGGCGTTATTTTGCGGCAGTAGATGTCAAGTTCAACAACAGGAATCTATTATGAAATTAAAATTGAAGGTCGTTTTAAGCATCTTGTTTTTAATGACTCTAGCCACCTTCCTGTGGCTTTACCTGGCACCGGCCAAGCCCACTTTTAGGCAAGTTACCTTTGAGCAATTACCTGGCTGGAAGACTGCTGCATTTAAAAAATCATTACTTGCTTTTCAAGTTTCATGCCGTACTTTTATCAAACAAGATCCTTCGCGAATTGTGGGTACAGAACAAATTGAGTTACAAGCTAAGGATTGGCAGCCTGCATGTTACGCTGCTTTAAAAATGAATCCAGTGACTGAACAAACAGCGAAACATTTTTTTGAAGAATGGTTTGTCCCCGTAGAGTTTTATGACAGTAAATTAATACGTGGGCTATTTACTGGCTATTATTTACCGCTACTTAAGGGCAGTTATACACAGACAGATGAGTTCCATGTTCCAATTTATGAATTGCCTAAAAATTTAGTTACTGTTGATCTGGGCTTGTTTTTACCGCAGTTAAAAAACAACAAACTCGTTGGTCGAATTGAGGGTAACAAACTGGTGCCTTTTTATAGTCGTGAACAGATCAATAAAGGTGCCATCAAAGACACTGCTCAAGTTTTATTATGGGTTAATAGCCCAATAGATCGCTTGTTTTTAGAAATTCAAGGTTCAGGTATAGTAGTGCTTGAAGACGGTAAACGAATTTATATCGGATATGATGGTCAAAATGGTGCTCCTTATACGTCTATTGCTTCTGTATTAATAAAAAAAGGCATTATGACCAAGGAAAATGCATCCATGCAAGGCATTAAGTCTTATTTGGAGACACATCCAGAGCAAATCGACCAAGTAATCAATCAAAATAAATCATTTATATTTTTCCGTAAATTAGTTTTGGACGCAGCTTTAGGCTCACAAGGTGTGGCATTAACCCCTGGTTATTCTCTTGCTATAGACCGGCAATGGATACCTATGGGGGCGCCGCTTTGGTTGAATACCACGCGGCCTGACAGCAAAAACCCAGACATGAATAAACCCATGCAGCGTCTAATGATAGCCCAGGATACCGGTGGTGCTATTCGCGGGAAGGTTAGGGGGGACGTGTTTTTTGGTGGTGGGGATAAAGCCACATTGATAGCTGGGCATATGAAAAATGAAGGACATTATTGGCTATTACTGCCACGTCATGTATTATCACGAATAAGTAAATAGTATCAGTTTGGACAAAGTTGCATGCAATCTTGTCCACAATCCAAAAGGATTAACTTTAATGAAAAAATACGGATTCTTAATACCTTTGATTGGTCTTCTTGCTACCTCTTGCGCCGTAACGAATAAGCACGATGTTATTCTTGATGATGCCGGCAATCCGCATTATACAAAACTTTATCAAGACGACAAGCGCGGTGCTCGTGCTTATCCAATGAAGTGGGCAGTAGGCGGTAAAAAATTATTTGTATTTAATCCTAAAGCCACGGCATGGGCAGCTTATGATGCGCAAGGGAACAGGGTCATGACGGGTAGTGCCTCAGGTGGTATGGATTTTTGTAAGGACATTAATGAGCCCTGTCGTACAGCAACAGGAACCTTTCATGTGTTTAATAAGAAGGGTGCTGATTGCAGATCTAATGAATACCCAATTGCTCGAGACGGTAAAGTCATTGGTGGTGCGAAGATGCCTTACTGTATGCATTTTCATGATGGGTTTGCCATTCACGCAGCCTATGAAGTACCTGAATACAATACCAGCCATGGTTGCATTAGAGTTCTTCCGGGTGCCGCAAAATGGTTAAGTGAGAACTTTATTGACGTAGGTACAACTGTACTGGTTCAGCCTTACGCGTAGTCCCGCGGGCATTAATAATCGTGCTCGGAATATCTTTCTGTTTTAGAATCAAATCCGAGCATACTTGGTTCTTCATGGCCAGATGAATTAGTAAATAGTCAGGTAGAGTACTTTGTAATTCACCATTATAATGGGTTTTGGACTGGTGGTGACAAGGTTGGCAAATGTCAGTCTCATGATTCTAGCATTATTCCTAACGGAGTCCCTTCTCC
>JBIODT010000051.1:0-12208 GCA_044445305.1 Legionellales bacterium
CTTACTGGATCGGCGAGTGCGCCTCCTCACCACGAACGGATTCAAACTATGCACAAAGTAAAAACCACGAACAGGTTCAAACTATGTACAAAATCAAAGTTGACGCTGACGTCAACTAAAACTTAAGGCTAATTGGAAGGGCGGATGAGGGTGGGATCATATTAGGCATTGAAAGCACCCATCCGTGAAAGGTATCTTGGCTCTTTAACTAAATCAAGCCCTTACAATAAAATCAACAACCTTATCCAAGCTTAGCAGCTGGGTTTCTCCAGTAGCTCTTTGCTTATACTCAACTGATTTTTGTTCCAAATTTCTATCACTGACGATCAGACGGTGTGGGATGCCAATTAAGTCATGGTCTGCAAACAACACGCCCGGTCTTTCATTGCGATCATCAAGGAGTACATCGATGCCAACATCACAAAATTGTTGATATAAAGTCTCCGCTTGCGCTTTAACTGCTTCTGAGCGGTGTCCATTAATCGGAATAATGACCAGCTGAAAAGGGGCGATAGATGCTGGCCAAATGATGCCTTGGTCATCATGATGTTGTTCTATGGCAGCTGCGACAACACGCGTGATGCCTAAGCCATAACAGCCCATTAGCATGGTTTGCAATTGTCCTTGTTCATCAATAACAGCAGCATTCATGGCTTTCGCGTATTTGTCACCTAATTGAAACACGTGACCTACTTCTATGCCGCGGCAAGCATGTAATATTCCTTTACCATCAGGACTTGGATCGCCTTCCTTTACATTACGAAAATCATAGGCTTCTTGATAAGAAGCATCCCGATTCCAAGCAGCATTGATATAATGTTTGTCTGCTTGGTTGGCACCACAGACAAAAGATTCCATGGCTTGCGCATGGTGATCGGCTAAGATTGGAATGGATAAATTAACGGGACCCAGTGAGCCTATTGGTGCTTTTAGCGTTTTTAAAATGACGTCTTCTGCTACAAACTGCAGTGGTGAATCTATTAAAGGATGTTTTATTGCTTTCACTTCATTAAGTTCATCGTCGCCACAAAGCACTATGGCCACCATGGGGTGCTCGCGGCCTTTAACGATTAAGGTCTTTAGCAGTTGATTGCTTTTTAGATGCAGACCGTGAGCAACGTCACTGATGGTTTTTTGCTGGGGTGTATCAACCAATTGCATGGGTTCACCAGGGTTGTTACTTGCAGCCACTGGTTTTAAACTGGTGGCTTGTTCAATGTTGGCAGCATAATCACTGGCATCACTATAAAAAATCAAATCCTCACCCGAATCAGCCAGTACTTGGAATTCATGTGAAGCCGAGCCGCCAATAGCACCAGTATCGGCCTCAACAGCGCGGTATTTCAGGCCCATGCGATCAAAAATTCGGCTGTAGGCTTGGTACATTTTTTTATAAGTGGCTTGTAAGCTTTCTAAGTTTAAATGGAATGAATAGGCATCCTTCATGATGAATTCGCGTGCGCGCATCACGCCAAATCGTGGTCGGATTTCATCACGAAATTTAGTTTGTATTTGATAAAAATTGGCGGGTAATTGTTTGTAAGATTGCAATTCATGGCGCATCAGATCGGTGATGACTTCTTCATGAGTAGGTCCAAAACAATAGTCGCGGTTATTGCTGTCACGCATGGTAAGCAGTTGGCCGCCAAAAGTCTCCCAACGCCCGGTTTCTTGCCAGAGTTCGGCCGGTTGTACGGCAGGCATGAGCAGCTCCATGGCCTGAGCACGGTTCATTTCTTCACGAACGATGTTTTCAACCTTACGTAATACTTTCAGACCCAGAGGCATCCAGGTATAAAGACCTGAGCCCAGTTTACGAATCATGCCGGCTCTTAACATTAACTGATGAGAGATAACTTCGGCATCATTAGGCGTTTCTTTTAGCGTTGATATAAACCATTGGGACGTGCGCATTTTTAATTCCTAATTAATTTTTGCATCTTTTAACACGGTATTCAATTTTATGGCAAGCTGTTCGCTGTCTTTGCCATTGAGTTGAGTCAGTTCTTTGGCATAGTTATCATAGGTGACTAAACCGCTATGAACGTCATAGACGGCACCAGCCATGGCAATTTCATTATTATCTATCATCGTTCGTAAAATGCTGCTGGAGGTATAAATATTTTTTAAGGTATTAGCAACATTTAATTGTGTAATGCTGTTTACAAAGGTTGCATTGTTACCATCACGATTGGATTTGGTCTGGGTTTCGGCCTGAATGGCAGGTTTTATTTTCGCAAGCAGTTGGGTGATGTGACCCATTTCTATGCCATCACAGGCTGAATAGATGGCACCACAGCGCGTGTGGCCAAGTACCACTATCAGTTTGGCACCTACCACATTGCAAGCATACTCGATGCTGGCTAAAATGTCATCATTGACCACATTGCCAGCAATACGGATACAAAACATGTCGC
Source organism: Legionellales bacterium (assembly GCA_044445305.1). Taxonomy (GTDB): domain Bacteria; phylum Pseudomonadota; class Gammaproteobacteria; order Legionellales; family Legionellaceae; genus Legionella. The sequence continues at coordinate 2,418 of JBIODT010000051.1, forward strand.
CTAAACTCATATCAAAAATGGTTTCTACGGGTACTCTTGAGTCGATACAACCCAAAACAACCGCAATAGGGTGCTGCGTGGTAGCGGTGTGCTTGATGTCGGTTTGATTTGAACGATGGATTCTGGTGTCATAGAGAAAGCGCTGATTGCCTTCATGTAAAATACTTAATACTTCGGCGGGGCTAAGGTTGGACTGAACGTCGTAAGTAGTGACATTAATAAAATTAATAAAATTATGAATGTCATAATAATCTTTGAATCCAGTTAAATTCAAAGCAATTTTTTTGCCAGGCGCTTGTTCATCTCTAAATTCTTTTATTAACTCTAATATCTCTTTATCAATATAGTCAGTATAGCGTGCATCGATAATGAGTTGTGAGTATTTGGGTATGGAATCAAGTTCTGCAATTAAAGGGGCTTTATTGAGGAAGGTCATCTGTTGGGGAAGAACCAGACGGCTGATTTCTCCTTTGGGATAAATTTCTTTGATGATGTCGATTCGCGCCAGGCTGTTGGATTTTAATATATAAAACAAGCTGCAGGTTAAGCCTATTAAAATTCCAGTTAACAGGTTAAAGGCCATAATACTAACGGTGGTTACGATAAAGGGAATAAAGCGATCAGTCCCTTGGGCGTAAATATTGCGATAGATGGCAGGTTTATTCAGTTTGTAACCAGTAAAGATTAAAATGGCAGCGAGAGAGGAGAGGGGTATTTTATTTAATGCCTTTGGTAGCATCATGACCGCAAACAGAATAAAGACTCCGTGGAGTATGGTCGCAACTTTGGTGCTTCCCCCTGCTTGAATGTTGATGGAGGTTCTTACAATGACCGAAGTAATGGGAATACCACCAATCAATCCTGCAGCCACGTTACCCACGCCTTGTGCAATTAATTCTTGGTTGGATGAGCTGTGACGCTTTTTTTTGTCGAGCTTTTCGCCGGCCTTAAAGTTGAGCAATGTTTCCAGAGAAGCGACTATGCCTATAATAATGGCGTAAAAATAGATATTGGGATTGGACCACGAACTCCAGTTGGGAAACTGCATGTGACTGAAAAAATCATAAAGCTTGGTAGTATGTGGAATATTAACCAGTTGTGGTGAATTTTGGGTAAGTGGTGAGTCGGTCCATAAAAAAATCTCATTTAACAACACCCCGGCAATAACAACAATAATGGGGGCCGGAATCTCTTTGAGTATTTTATGTTTGGTGGTATCAAAAAAGATCAAGACGGTTAAAGAAATAAAGGTGATTAACATGGCTCCGGAATTAATATGATGCGACAAGGCCAGGATAGGAGATAAGGTAATGGCATCTGCTGTTTCTAATAAATGTGTTTTAAGCTCATTAAAATCTGCTGAAAGTGTGAACGCAAGTGGCAGTTGTTTGATGATTAATAAAATACCTATGGCACACAGCAAGCCTTGTACTACATTCGATGGCACATAGTCAGCAACAAAACCTGCTTTGATGCTGCCTATGAAAATTTGAAACAAACCGGCCAGAGCCAATGCCAGCAGAAAACTATTGAAATCACCAAGTTGGGCTACGGCAGTGACAACCACAGCGGCCATACCTGCCGCGGGTCCGCTGACGCTAATATGTGAGCCGCTCAGACTGCCGACGACAATACCGCCAATGATGCCGCTTAAAATACCAGAGAAGAGTGGTGCACCAGAGGCTAATGCAATACCCAAACACAAGGGTATCGCTACCAGAAAGACTACTATAGCTGCAACGATATCGAATTTTAAATACCGTTTAGTATACACGCGCAGTTTGCGTACATTCACTAATTTCTTCTTTGGCATAAAATAACTTCCTCAACGTAGATGTCTGCAAGCACTGCATCAAAAAAACTGATGCAGTCAATTTAACTCGAGATCCCAGTCTAGTTTAATTCTAGACTAACTTATTCATTTTACAACATAAAAGTCCTAATCTTCTTGTTCGGTCTCCGTAAACTCCTCGGCATTAAAAACTTCCACCTCATTGGCTGGATTAGAGCCAAGCAACTCCTGTTCCAGATTCTTAAAGTTCCACATTTTTTGATCCATAAGCTGACTGGGCTTCAAGCTTTGTAAAGCATGCAGCATGTTACTCGGTACCTTGGGATTTTCTGCTGCCAATTGATCAATTAAGCGTGTTACTTTTTTGCGCATTAGATTTTCCTGAGAGCCACAAAGGGTGCAGGGAATAATTGGAAAATCTTGTTCGCTGGTAAAGGCGATAATGTCTTTTTCTTGAACATAGCACATTGGCCTGATAACGATGTGTTTTTTATTGTCGCTAAGCAATTTAGGGGGCATGGACCTAATATCACCATTATAAAGGATGGACATCATCAACGTGCGCACAAGGTCGTCACGGTGGTGGCCTAGGGCTATTTTATTAAAGCCATGTTCTTCTGCATATCTATAGATAATACCGCGCCGCAGGCGGGAGCAGAGGGAACAATAAGTTTTACCTTCGGGAATTTTTTCTTTAACGATGCTGTAAGTATCACGGGTTAAAATTTCATGTTGGATGTTGCGCTCAGTAAGCCACGCGCGCAGTTTGCTATCATCCCAACCTGGTTGTGCTTGATCGAGCGTAAAGGCAAAGACTTCAAATTTATTGTTTGAGCGACGTCGAAGGTGATTCAGAATGGTCAGCATGGTAAACGAATCTTTACCACCCGACAAACAGACCATTACCCTGTCTCCACGCTGTATCATATTAAAATCAGCTATGGCTTTGCCTGTGTAATGCAGTAGTTTTTTTTCAATTAATGAAGGATTGGACGTCATATTTACAACCTAAAAAAGTTATTTTGGATGGTATGGGTTAAAAGGCGCTAGCGCATTGACTCTTGTGGTAGCCAACCATGAATTCACAAGTTCTATGTCATTGATGTTTAATGAGCCAGCAAGGTATTTTAAATTTAAAAAAGAATTAATCAAGTTATATTGATCTTGCGCTAATTGTTCTTGAGCTTCAAAGAGGCGTTGTTGTGCATTAACCACATCAACCATGGTGCGCGTACCCACCTCAAATTGGGCATCGGTGCTCTCTAGTGAATTTTTTTGTGAAATAATGGTTTGCTTGTCTGCGGTGACTTTACTGATGCCATCCGTAATGGTATTGAACGCAATGCGACTGTTTACAACCACTTCTCTATAGGCCTGCTCCATTTTTTCGCTGACCGATTGAAAGTCATATTGAGCTTGACGGGTTTTTGACTGTACTAAGCCACCTTGAAAAATTGGAAAATTGACAGCGAGGGCAACGTCGGCTTGCGTTAATTTAGACGGAACGAAGAATGAAGGATTGGTTACTGAATTATTGGCTTGAGTGGTATTGCTTTGAATTGATACAACTGGCCAATTTCCTGCAGACAGTGCTTTAACATTGTCTTTAGCCATCTCCAAATTGTATTTTGCAGCCAATAATTTGTAGTTTTGTTTTATGCCTGTGTCTATCCATTGGGTTACATTATTGGGCTCAGGTTTCATTAACGGTATTTTATTGTCGCGTAATCGCGCCACTGAACTATAAACGTGGTTGGTTAATTTTCTTAAGTTTTCACTTTGATTGGTTTGGTTGTTGTTTGCTGAAATAACTTGAGCTATTGATTGATCATAGGCTGCTTTTGCTTCATAAACCGAAGTAATGGTATCAACGCCCACCTGAAACCTTTGGGTGGCTTGATCCAGCTGACGTTTGTTGGCGCGTTTTTTTGCTTCTGCAAAATCCAAGGTGTCCTTGGAAAGCAATACATCAAAATAAGCTTTGGCCGTTCTTAAAATCAAATCTTGGGCTGCATCATTAAATGTTGCTTGCGCGGCTTTAACCGATGCTTTGGCTTGGGCTATTTGAGCCCAAGCTTGATAATTAAAAATGGCTTGTGAGGCAGTCAGTTGCCAGGCGTTGTAGTTGTAAGTGGTATTTGAGCTACCCAGACTCCCTAAGGAGGCATCAGTTGTGTATCGTCCTGCCTGACTGCCGACGGTTAGCTGGGGCAGAAGCGCTGCGCGTGCCTGGGGTATGGCTTCTGTACTGGACATATAATTATCATAAGCACTTTTAAACAAGGTGTCATTATCCAGGGCTTGTTGATAAATATCCATCAGATCTGCTGCAGCCGCTGGTGTCGAAAGACCTGTAATGAAGCTACAGATCAGCAACAATGTTTTCATTGATAGGTTCCTGATTGGGAATTGGACTTTTGGACAAGGCTATACTGCACGCAGTTTGATCTGCAACATGAGTTGTCAAAAAACAAATTCTTTGGGTTTCAATTGATCGATAAGCAGTGGTGTGTTGGTTTCAAAAAGCAGAGACTCTTGCCAGGTTTCATCGTGGTTTAACTGGTATAAGCAAGCCCGCATGACCGGAGGTTTTCCTTCAATAACAACCAATTTACCGCCAGGTACGATTTGCAGCCGCTGTGTTTCAGTCAGTATTTCTAGAGCGCCGGTAAAAACAACCACATCATATGGCGCTTTTTCTAACCACCCATGACAGCCATCACCCGTAATGAGTTCAACATTGTTGCACTCATGAGCTAGTAATTTGCGTGCAGCACTTGCCGTGAATTCAGGGTAATAATCAATGCTTATTACTTTAGTGCATAATTTGCTCAGAAGCGCTGTGAAAAACCCAGTGCCTGTACCTATTTCCAGTACCGTCTCATGACCTTTGAGTTCCAAGGCTTGTAAGATAATGCCTTCTTCTAATGGGGTTAGCATTTTTTGCCCATGAGCAAGAGGAACTTGCATGTCGGTATAGGCCAAATGGGTGAATTGATTAGGAACAAATTCATGGCGTGGTATTTTATTGTATAAATTCAGTATGGATTCATTTAAAACATCGCCAGTACGTAATTGTTGGCTCACCATATTGATGCGTGCACTGTGGTTGTTCATTTATTCTACCAAATTGAAATTTTGACCTAATTTTAGCAAGAAATCATCTCAGATGCGAAATATTTTTCTTATCCTTTTTCATATCTATAGCGTATGGGTGGTTACAGTGTCCAAACTTTGGTATTATTTGGGGTTTATTCTTATATTCATCCAGGAGGGTGCAGTGCCTGATCGATTTATTGATTTTTTGCAAGATGAGCTAAATACACTGACCAGTGAAGGTTTGTTTAAATCAGAGCGTGTCATTTCCAGTCAGCAACAAGCGGATGTGTTGGTTAACCAACAGGAAGTGATTAATCTTTGTGCCAATAATTATTTGGGTTTGGCCAACGATCCTCATCTAATCGCTGCAGGACAAGAGGCGTTAGACCTCTACGGTTATGGTATGGCATCGGTGCGTTTTATCTGTGGCACGCAAACACCACACAAGCTGCTTGAGCAAAAAATAAGTCAATTTTTAGGCAAAGAAGACACTATTCTATATTCTTCCTGCTTTGATGCGAATACAGGACTGTTTGAAACCTTGTTAAGTGAAGAAGATGCTATAATCAGTGATGCATTGAACCATGCCAGTATTATCGATGGGGTGCGCTTGTGCAAAGCGGCGAGGTACCGATACGCTAATAATGACATGCAGTCGTTAGAGGAGCAGTTAATTGCTGCAAAAAACGCCCGGTTTCGTTTGATCGCAACCGATGGTGTGTTTTCAATGGATGGTATTTTGGCCAATCTGCCAGCAATTTGTGACTTGGCAGACCAATACGACGCCATGGTGATGGTGGATGATTCGCATGCTGTGGGCTTCATGGGCGAAACGGGCAGAGGAACTCCTGAGCATTTCGGCGTAAGCGATAGAATAGATATAGTTACTGGCACCTTAGGTAAAGCTTTAGGTGGTGCATCTGGTGGCTATACTGCGGCTAATAAGGTGGTGGTTGAATGGTTACGCCAACGCTCCAGGCCGTATTTGTTTTCTAACACCTTAGCTCCGGTTATTACCCATACGTCTACTGTGGTTTTGGACCGCTTGACGCAAAACAACCACTTGGCTGAAAAACTCAAAGCCAACGCCCGTTATTTTCGTGCCGGCATGACCAGCTTGGGCTTTAAATTAATTCCTGGCGAGCATCCTATCATTCCGGTGATGTTGGGTGATGCCAGTTTGGCTGGCCGTATTGCCAATCGTTTATTAGAGTTGGGTGTTTATGTGGTTGGTTTTTCTTATCCGGTGGTGCCTAAAGGTTTGGCACGTATTCGCACACAAATGTCTGCGGCACATGAGCAGTCTCATTTAGATAAAGCCCTGGACGCATTTGCAGTGGCTGGAAAAGAATTTGCTGTTATTTAGGGGAGCATGGCACTATGAAATCATTGATTAAAGCGAAAAGAGAGCCTGGTATTTGGATGGATGATGTTCCAGTTCCTGAATATGGCGTGAATGATGTATTAATTAAAATTAAAAAAACAGCAATCTGTGGCACGGACATTCACATCTATTTGTGGGATGAATGGGCACAGGCCACCATTCCTGTTCCTATGACGGTGGGGCATGAGTTTTACGGTGAAATTGTTGAAGTAGGGCAAGAAGTCAAAGGTTTGCAAGTAGGCCAGCGCGTTTCAGGAGAAGGCCACATTACTTGTGGGTTTTGCCGAAATTGCCGTGCCGGTAAACGCCATTTATGTCGTAATACTTTGGGAGTGGGAGTTAATAGACCAGGCTGTTTTGCTGAATATCTGTCATTGCCTGCCTCTAATGTGATAGTGCTGCCAGATAACATCACTGGCGAGCAAGCATCCATACTCGATCCCCTCGGTAATGCCACTCATTGTGCCTTGGCCTTTGATGTGGTCGGTGAGGATGTGCTAATAACTGGCGCGGGTCCCATAGGCATTATGGCGGTCGCCATAGTCAAACACATTGGGGCAAGACATGTGGTGATCACTGATGTCAACGACTTCCGTCTTGAACTTGCCCGAAAAATGGGCGCTACCAGGACCGTCAATATTAAGCATCAAAAATTAAGTGATGTGTCTGCAGAATTAGGCATGACTGAAGGCTTTGATATTGGATTAGAAATGTCAGGAAATCCTACGGCGCTCAATGAGATGATGCGGTCTATGAATCATGGTGGTCACGTTGCCATTTTAGGTATTCCACCACAAGAGACAGCAATAGATTGGAATCAGGTTATTTTTAAAGGGTTGGTTATCAAAGGGATTTATGGTCGTGAAATGTTTGAAACTTGGTATAAAATGATTGCCATGTTACAAAGTGGTCTCAACGTATCCCCAGTAAAGACGCATCATTTCCCAGTGGATAACTATCAAGAAGCATTTCAAATTATGGCATCAGGCCAATCTGGAAAAGTCATTCTGGATTGGTAATTGCCCAAAGTTAAAGAGGTATGTATGGCACAGTATATTTTCACTATGAATCGTGTGAGCAAGGTTGTTGAAAGCCAACGGTTTATTTTAAAGGACATTTCATTAAGTTTTTATCCTGGCGCAAAAATTGGCGTTTTGGGTTTAAATGGCTCGGGTAAATCCACTTTATTACGGATTATGGCCGGTGTTGATACCCATTTTGAAGGTGAAGCACGACCACAGCCAGGAATTAAGATTGGTTATCTGGCTCAGGAACCTGACATTAATTTAGAAAAAACCGTGCGTGAAGTAGTAGAAGAAGGCGTTGCTGAAATAAAAGACAAATTAGAGCGCTTTGATGCCATCAGCATGCGCTTTGCGGAACCCATGAGCGATGATGAAATGAACACGTTGCTCGCAGAGCAGGGTGAATTGCAAAATGAGATTGAAGCCTGTGGTGCTTGGGATCTGGATAGAAAACTGGATGTGGCTGCTGATGCCTTAAGGCTACCGGATTGGGATGCAGTGGTAGGTCAATTATCAGGGGGTGAACGCAGGCGGGTGGCTTTATGTCGTTTGTTGTTGTCTAGTCCTGATATGTTGTTACTGGATGAGCCAACCAACCATTTGGATGCTGAAAGTGTGGCCTGGTTAGAACATTATCTGCATGAGTTCACTGGAACTGTCGTTGCCATCACCCATGACAGGTATTTTTTGGACAATGCAGCTGAGTGGATTTTAGAGCTGGATCGCGGCGAAGGCATTCCTTATAAAGGCAACTATACTTCTTGGCTTGAGCAAAAAGAAGAACGCATTGGTATGGAAAAGAAGCAGGAAGACTCACATTTTCGGGCAATTAAAGCGGAGTTGGAATGGGTTCGTACTTCGCCTAAAGGACGGCATGCAAAAAACAAAGCCAGACTGGCTCGTTTTGAAGAAATGAATTCTAAAGAATTTCAAAAGCGCAATGAGACCAATGAGATTTATATTCCGCCAGGTGAACGCTTGGGCGATCTGGTGCTTGAGGGTGAAAAAATCTGTAAATCTTTTGCCGGTAGGATACTGATTGACAATTTAGACTTCAAGTTGCCTAAAGGTGGTGTCCTTGGCATCATTGGTCCAAATGGTGCGGGCAAGTCAACCTTTTTGAAAATGATTACTGGCCAGGAAGAACCGGATGGCGGTACCATTCGCATAGGCGATACGGTGCAATTGGCTTATGTGGATCAGATGCGGGATGATTTGGATGCAAACAAGTCGGTATGGCAAGAAATTTCTGATGGACATGACATCATGCAAGTAGGTAGTTTTCAAATGCCTTCGCGTGCTTATGTGGGGCGCTTTAATTTTAAAGGCACTGATCAACAAAAGAAAATGTCACAACTTTCTGGTGGTGAGCGCAATCGCGTACATTTGGCCAAACTATTAAAAAGTGGTGGTAACGTGTTACTGCTCGATGAGCCCAGTAATGATTTGGACGTTGAGACCTTGCGTGCCTTGGAAGATGCCATTCTTAATTTCCCTGGTTGTGCCATAGTTATTTCGCATGACCGGTGGTTTTTAGACCGGATTTGTACCCACTTAATGGCTTTTGAAGGCGATTCACAGATTACCTTTATTGAAGGCAATTACAGTGATTATGAAGCAGACAGAAAACGTCGTTTGGGTGATGATGCAAACAAACCCTCACGTATTAAATACAGGCGCTTAGATGCCTAAAGGAAGGTGTCTGCAATAACGTGCTGTTATTTGCGGACACACGCCTAACTTTGTTGGAGATAGTATTTAAATGAATAAGTTGTTTTGGGCAAGTTTGTTACTTTGCTTTGGTTTGACCTCTTGTGTTGAATACGATGCGTCTACTTTAATGGCTGATGACGCAGGCTATGTGCACAGAACCACGCATTATTTAAGGGATAAACGAGGACGCGATTATTACCCCAAGCAGATTAAAGCACCTGGTGAACGTGTGTTTATTTTTGATCCCAAAGCCTCGTCCTGGGCGGCTTACAATGAAGAGGGCTTACGCCTCATGACCGGCAGCGGTTCTGCTGGCGTTGATGTTTGTGAAGACAATGCAACAAAATCATGCCGAACGGTAACAGGGACTTTTCATGTTTACAACAAACACGGCGCAGAATGCCGCTCTGGTGAATACCCTGTAGACACCAAAGGCGGTGCGAAAATGCCGTATTGCATGTATTTCTACCAAGGATTCACCATCCATGCTGCTTTTGAAGTGCCTGAACATCCTTCCAGTCATGGCTGCGTGCGTGTACTGCCCAGTGCGGCAAAGTGGTTGAATGAAGAGTTCATGCGCATAGGTACTAAAGTCATTATTTTAGCTTATCCGGATCAAAATGGTGTTATAAGTTCTGACGCGAAACATTAACCGAGATAAAGCCCATTGTAATGACGAACTCGCCTTGATGCAGCGCAGCGTGAACAAGGTATTTGCCATATAAATGGTGTGGAAACCGTGTTTAAGCTGCGCGGCATCAAGGCTACGAGATCCTAA
>JBIODT010000052.1:0-12137 GCA_044445305.1 Legionellales bacterium
AAATTGTTAAAACCTTGATTACGCTGCGCTGCATCAAGGCTACGCGCTCCACCAAAAACCCAAACTGGGCTTGAAGTTAGTTATACTGTGCGCGCCCACTCAAGCATCCCATATAATTTTTTGTCCCGTACGAAGAATATGGATTACATCCCTAGAGTAATTTCACCGTATTGCAACCCGAACATGGTCATTTATAATTCATCTCAATTTTATTTTAAAGCAAAAATTATTTTTAGCGCAATCGGAGTGTCTATTTATGCAAGGTAAACCAGATCAGAATTCAAAATCCGGCTCAACAACGCTTGGTTCACAATCAGGTTCTATACCCAGTGTATTACGTTCGCTTTCTGAATCACCAGGAAGTTCAGGAGGCCTATGTCTTGATCATACAACAGCTCAAGCCATATCGAAAAAAGCAGCTTTAAATCCACAACCAAGATTCTTAAGGCCGCCATTCTTAAGGCCGCCAGCCGCACAAATATTTAGTGCTGAACGCATACATGTGGCTACTGAAGCCATACATACTGGTCTCAGTAGCGCGGGTAAAGGCTTGCAAATGGCAGGGAAGCATTTGCCTGGTGTCTTGCATGTTGTTTCTGATGTGGCAGAAGTAGTAGCCGAAGTTTTTCATGATCATTCAACCAACAATCCCGTTGAAAACAAAGTTTGTGGCACTGTGACTGGATTGGCTAAAGTCGGAACTGGTCTTGTTGCTGGTATTGGTGTTGGCGCGGTTGCGGTTTATGCTGCGCCAGCCATAGGGACAGCCAGTGTTGCTGCTGGCATAGGTGTGACTGGAACAGCGGTTCTACAGGCAGGTCTTGGTCATGCGCTACATACGGCCACGAGCACCATTACGCGCCCAATAGGCAATGTTGCTAATAAGGCTTGTCATGCTACCTTTTCTTTGTTCCGCGCCAGTCCTACACCTACCCGTAGTGCGTTACCGCCAACAAGTGGTGGCTCTCATCCTGCTGGCGGTGGGCCACGTCCATCAGGCCAGCCACCTGTTGCATCCAGCAAGAGTACGCCTGCAACCAGCACTTCCCCTGTTCAGATCCGCTTTTCTAACCAACATCAAGCAGCAAGAAGTAGTTTGATGCAATCTGCTTGCAGTCGCTATACCCCCACACTGCAAATCAGTCCGGCTACAATCAGTTTGTTTCAACGCTATGGTGATCCCTACCGTTTAAGACAAGTTTTTTCTACCGGTAATGGCAAGCGGATAGATGCTACTTTTGGTCAAAAATTTGGTGCTATTTCTGGCGCTTTTAAAACCTCATTTTTGGGTACGGCTTCCATGCGTACTTCCTTGTTTTCCTCAAGCTCTGCTGCTTCAGGGACTGGTTATGGTTTTAGCTTAGGCCTTTCCAGTTTTTCTTCCCTTTTAGGGGCTAATAACCTGGTGAAAACCTACAACTCCTACAATGCCGGCAGTTACGTCTACAGCCGTGGGGTTGCTCTGGGGCAGCAAGGTAAGCCTGGCAGTGGTTGGGGTGGCTTTGGGCAAATTGGTGGGGTTGGTACTCAATCAGCCAAAATAGTTGATTTAATCAACAGTGAGACTCAGGCCAGCGCCGACGAATATTATTTTTGTTTTGCCAAAGAATCGGTACCTTTCTCTGATGATATGTTCAAGCAAGTTCAATTCGAATTGAAAAGGGCTTACTTTAAGTACAAAACCTTACCCTTTTTTAGTTTGGACTTTAATCAAAAAGGTGGCTTATACCCCGCCATACATCCGGCTTTTGAAAGCACCCTTATAGGCCACATCATTGCTTATCTTGATTATGGAATGAAGTGTTTCTTAAACGGGGGCTATTTTGAAAAAGAATTTTTAGACAAATGGCATGAAACGGAAAACTTCGATGAGGCCTTTTTACGTCAATCCCAACATTTAAAAGATTTTAAAAAATATTGCAAAGAACAAGCCAATGGCATGGAGTACATGTCTTTAAGGGAGATGGAGAGTCGCTTTGGACTTAAGGAAAAAACAGCCTCATCGCCTTACAAACAACCTTTTGAAACCTCTTTTCGTATCATCGCTTTTCAAGATGAAATACAAAGAGACCAGAATGTGTTGCTGCCTTTTCCTAATTTTAAGATCAAATACAGCATAGAAATGATGCCTGACTACAAAATCCATGTAGAAGCGTACAAGAAGGAACATGGTAACTTCCCACCAGAATACGAGAAGCTGTTGCAGTGTTATGAATTGTTTGCTCAAGAGATCAAAGAAAAAATGCCCCAACTGCCTTTTTTCAAAGATTATTTTAAGTTGTTGGGTGTGATCAATGCCTTGTGCTATTTCTATACAACCCTGGATGCCATGGGCAAAGAGCCTGTGTTGGATCTGGCGTTTAAGCCTACTGTAGTCTCTGTACCCAAAGCCTTCCCGCCCATCCCTGTACATTATTACCGTAGTTTCAAGATGCCTGTTACTTTTGGTACTGTATTTACAAAATTGGCTGCCAATCAAGCCCAAGCCCAGTTGGTAGACAAACTGTTTTTGGACTTTTTTAACAAAGGGGTATACAAAAAGCTGCCTGAATATCTTATCACTCAGCTTAAATTGGTAGTGACTAAGCTGGTAGAAGAAAAAATCCTTCCTCAAATCCCGCCCGAACAATCGAAAAAGCTGAATGAGTTGGAGTTGGATAAAATTGTAGACGAAGTGAGGGGCAACCTCCTGTTTTTAATTAAAGGGAAAAGCCGGGGGCTAGACCAAACGATCAATACCTTGCTGACTGAAACCTACCTGTCAACCCTGACTGAAGCACAAAAAACCGCGCTAAAACAGCGCCCCATACCAGAAAGAATAGTAGCATTACAGACTGCCCTGCAGGCACACCACTTGTCTGTGCAAGAAAAATGGGCCAAAACCCCGGCTTTAGCAACAACTGAGATTTTTCAAGAGCTGCCCAAACAAATGATGGACCAAGAGGGCAACATCTTGGAAAGTCAGGACTATCTGCGTAAGGCATTTGCAGCAGCGGAGGCTGAGGTAAAAAAAGCAGTCCAAAAAGTCATAACTACGTCGCTGGAAAAGATTCCTGCGTATCTCAAGATGTATGTCCCTTTATTAGAAGAGAGTAATGCAAGCTTAGAACAACAAAAGCAAGACAACATCAAGCAACAAACAGAGGAAGCTCGGGCAAAGTTAGAACAAGAAGCCAAGCAACAACGGGCACCAAAGTACGTTGAAAAGTTGGGTGCTCAAGAAAAATTGGCAGCGATTGATAAAGAGATTGAACAAGAAAAATCAGCTACAACCTCCGTTGCAACGCTGGCTAAGCGTAAGACTATTGTATCAAGACTGGCAGCCATTAAGCTGGAGATTGATGCCATATTCATACAAACAGACGGTGCCATAGCCAAAAAAATTGCACTCATTACCCAAGAGCAAAATAAAATCCTTTCTGACAAAAAAATCGAAATGAGTTTTATATCTTGCTCTTTTGTGCTTCTGGAAACTAAAAGAATCATATTGGCTTTGCGAGAAAAGACGCAGGAATTCATCGAGCAAGCCCAACAAAAACGGGCTCTGACAGAGGTTGATAATGTGCACCAGCAAATGTCTGCAACGGTCGCTAAGCTTAGGGCCGAGGTGGCGCATTTTACCAACACTTTGGCCAGTGATGGCAACATCGCTCAAATCAGTTGTTGTGAGACTTACACCCATAGTTTCATTGATTTCACTGGCAGCAGCCAATTGGCAGCAAATACCGGTGACCATTACAGAATTCTAGGCGGCTGTGGCATGCAAGTCCCTGAGCTAAGTTGCAACAAGATGCCTCATCCGCAAGCGTTTGTTCAAGCCTTAAGACCAGCCCTATCTCCAAAAGGGGTGACTAAAGGGGCGTTTCAATATCAAGGGAAATCCTTCGTGGTTTTTAAGCTGTCCGTTTGTGACAAGAAGCTAAATCTGGATTATGAAGCAAAAAAAGCACCACAAGTATTAAAAGCCTTACAGATTTTAGATGCGGTGCAAGAAGGCGATGTGGCTGCAGCGAAGGCTTCAAAAGACGTGTATGCAACAGCGATAGACGAGCAACAAGGGACGTTGATGCATTATGCTGCGGCTACCTATGATGCGGAAGCTTTTGAGCTGGTTGAATACTGCAGCCCTAAAGATAATTTGGGTTATCAGCCCATCCATACTGCAGCTGCTGCAGGCAATAATTTGGTGGTGGCAAAATTACTGAACAAGGCTGCTTCCTTATCGGCATGCAAAACCAATCAAGGTCTGACGCCATTAATGTTGGCCATTCAGCATGGTCATTTGAATGTGGTGAAAACCTTAAAAGAACAGGGTGCCGCTTGCGTTGAGATCTTACCCAATGACATGACGCCACTTTATTTTGCCGTGGCAGAAGGGGCTACAGACATAGCCCTGTATATGCTTAAAAACTGGGCTCTGAGTGAGGGGTTTATCAACCACAATGTCAAAATGACAGTGCTGCATTTGGCCATAGAACACGGGGCCTTTGATGTGGCTTTGGTTCTGTTGGCTAACAATGCACGGTTCAACATTCTACGTAAATCAGATGGCATGACGGCTTTGCATTGTGCCGCTCAAAGTGGTCACGTCCCCTTGTTGGAACAAATGGTGGCCAAGGGCGCATCCTTAACCCTTGCTTTAGAATCCAAGAAAACACCCATGCATTTGGCTGCGGAAGCGGGTCAGATGGTTGTCGTTGAATATTTGTTGCGCCAAGGCATACAGCCCACTGCTTTGACCTTAGAGGATGAAACCCCACTGATGCTTGCCATTAAAGCAGGCCAACAAGCGGTTGCTTGTGCTTTGGCAGCGGTTACGCCCATCAATGGTGTTAATAAAGAAGGAAAGACCGCCTCTTTGTTGGCTGTACTTTATGCCATGCCTGCAGTGGCTGATGCGTTGATCAAGCGCGGAGAAAACCCAAATTTAAACGACCAGAAAGGGAACAATTACCTTCAGGAACTGGTGATTCATGGTGAATACCACCGATTTACTCAGTTGTTTGAGGCCAAGCAATGTAAAGGTGACTTGGAAATTGGATTGGCTGCCCAGCATGGTCATTTCACTTTGGTCTCCTTCCTGCTGAGCCGTGGTGTCAAATACAAAGGGACGGTGCCACTGCTGGATTATGCTTTGGCTGTAGATGAGGTGGCTTATCTGCGAAAAGAGAGCGCTGCGTGCTCTCAGGCTGAATTGGATCGTTTGGCTCTGGCTGCGGTGCAGCACAGTGCCGCGCGCTGTCTGTCCTTTTTCTTGACCAAAACAACGGTCACGCCTGCCTTACTGTGTGCAGCCATTAGAAACAACGACAAGCAATGCCTGACCTTGGTGCTGGCGCAGCAGGGTGTTGACCTGAATGTTGTTATGGACAAAACCAATAACAGGCCCTTGCATCTTGCAGTGACGCATGGGGCGCATTTGGCTGTGAAAAAACTGTTGGAGTTTGGCGCCAATGTGACTGTTAGCAACAACAAGGGCTTAACACCTTATCATATTGCTGTGCTCAAAAAGGATGCCGATTTATTGAATAGGCTGTTTTCTTGGGCTCAAAAGCAAGACTGTCCACGCGATCTATGGACCATGACTTTAGCCCCAGGCAGTGAAGCAGTGGCTAAGGTGCTGCAAAAACACAAAAGCCGAGCTCTGGAAGTGTCTGCAACTGCTAGGGCAGCCTCTTCTAGTGCTGATCTGGAAGTTAAAATGGACTGGCCAGCGAAGGAAGCTATAGCCTTACCTGCGGCACCACAACTGACTCCAGCGCAAAGAGAGCAATTGGCGCAATTCGAAGCCTGTCTTGAGGATCTGGAGTTTACTGCGGCATTAAAATTATTAAAAGCAACCCCGTCATTAATGGCTGTCTTTAAATCAGAAGACGGTGGTGCTTTGATGCGGGCTGTGTTGGTTAATACCCATGATTTAAGTGCGCACCAATCTAAAGCGCAATATTTAGTTGAATTATTAATGGGTGGCTCGGCCAATGCTGTGGAGCAGTTGTTGTCTTATTTAAGCGCACAAGGTTTTAATCCAGCCTTGTACTTGGGTTTGAAAAACCCCTTATTGGCCATATTGGCTGCCAAAACCAATGAAGAAGCATGCTACCGCTTGGGACTTTTTATCAAACATTTTCCAAAAAGCATTCCTGTGCTGGCTAAAGACAAGATCAAGGACGGTGTTAGCATCACGGAACTCGCTTTGCAGCAGCAGAAAAAAGGCTTTTTTATTCAAGTCGTTGCACATTGTCGCAAGCTGAATGAGGCTGGTAACACGGATCAGGTTTTTGATGCCTTGCACGAAGCGGTCTCCGCCCGTCAATACACTGTGGTTGAGGAATTACTGGCCACTTACCCGGTCGATGGGGTCAACGAAGATGGGAAAACGCCCTTGATGCTGGCAGCCGCTTTGGGGCATGAGCCTTTGATGCAATTGTTGTTAAAAAAAGGTGCTTCACCCCATCTGACTGACAGGTACAGCCAGAGCGTTTTGTACCATGCCATGGCAGCACCTACTGAAGCTGCTGCTTTATTGTTGCTGCCCAGACTTAAATACCCTAATAAAGCAGACCGATTGGAGAGCACCCCACTGATGTTGGCTGCCGCAAAAGGGTGGGTCAGAACCATGCAGCTGTTGTGTGAAAAGGGGGGTAATCTGCTGTCTGTAGACCAGATAGGTCAAAATGCGCTGCATCGTGCTGCCAGTAAAGGACAAGAGGAAGCCATCCGATTTTTGGTTGCGCATGGGTTTGCTGTGGATCAAATTGAGGCTCCTCTTGATGAGAACATCAAGAGCCGATCGGCAGAACGTACAGCCTTACATTTGGCTGCAGGTGAGGGGCATGAATCAGCGGTTTGTTGTTTGTTGCATCTTGGGGCCTCTCCATTGAAACAAGATGCACGCAAAATGGGTTTGTGCGAGTACGCCATAGAAAGCAAAAAAGATGAGGTGCTGGCCTTGGTAAAAGCCTTGCCTTGTTTCCACAGTCCTGAGAGTGATGTTTCTTTGTTACATGCGGCCATCATTGCAGACAATGACAAAGCCTTGAGTGAATTGATTATAGATGAGGTCGATTTAACCGTCTTAGATGAAAATGGCCGTTCGCTCTTACACTTGGCGGCTCTTTATGATGCTGGGAACACAGCAGCCATCCTGTTGGCTGGAGATGATTTAATGGTAGATCTGGCTGACAAAGCCGGTTTTACTGCCCTGCATTATGCGGCCCGTCGTGGTCATGTGCGTTTGGCGAAGTTGTTACTGGCCAAAGATGCAAGTCCTGATAAATGCGACTTACAGGGTAATACTGCTCTGAGTCTTGCCAAAAAGAATGGTCAATTGGGCGCAGTAGCGGTGTTGTCACCTCAGGGGGCTGCGCTTGGGGTACATGGTTTTTGGTCCGTAAAGCCAGAAGTCAGTGTGACAGCAGCCCAACGGCCTGCTGCCAATACAAAACCTTAAATTTGGAGTATCAACTCATGCCTCTGTCTTTCAATATTTTGTTACGAACACGTGGGGCTGAAGCCTTGTTGTTGGAACCTGATTACCAACGTTTTGAAAAAAGGGCTGAGGCATGGCTACAACAATCAGAGGACAAAGAGGCCCTGGCCAATTGGACGGCATTTTGCGCCACACTTGGTTTGGACTCGGTTTCTAATTCAGAAGATTTGAGGCTTTCTTCGCCGGAAAAGCTCATGCTGATGAAAGTGGTTTTGCAGTGCTTTGCCAACCGAGTGAGTCCCCGACAATTGGCATTGTTAATACCTTTGGCCAGACACCTAAGGGCTGAAATGGGACAAATGCTTTATGAACCATTGATGGCTGCCAACGTTTCTTTGAACAACAGGAAAATGGAGTCCTATTTAAAAGTCTTTCAACTGCTCTTGGACTTATCAGAAACAGAAGATGTTATGAAAGTCCTAAAGGACTTACCCAATTTACCTTTGGTTTTAGAACGTTTGGAAACCATGCAGGCAGAGCATCTAAGTAAAAAATATCCTAAACGTGATCTGCAATCAGTAGTTGATAGTTTTGCAACAGTTTCCTGTCCATTAAAAAAAGAGGCTCTGGATGAGTATCAAGTTTCATGCAAAGAGATTAATGACACTCTTAACAAAAAGGAGCTCAGAGCAGAAACTTTACCGCGTTTAAAAGATCTTTTTCGTGATTGGGTATCTCAATATAAAGAAAACAAAAATCCAAAAACCAAGCTGAATATCCTGATTACGGCGATAGAAACTGCCCGACGAATTTATAAAAAAATGCCCTATGACACGCAGGTCATTGCTCTGTTGGCTTTGATGGATCATCCAGCGGCGTTAAAGGGGCGTTTGGCACAAATTCAAACTGGAGAAGGCAAATCCATAGTCATCGCTTTGCTTGCAGCGGTGCAGGCGGCTCTGGGTAATAACGTGGACATAGTGACTTCCTCCGATTATTTGGCCATGAGAGATTGTGATTTCAACAGGCCTTTTTTTGAAGCCTTAGGCTTAAGTGTTTCGCACATTTGTGATCTTGATGTAAAACAGGAACACTTTCAGTCGAATATTATTTATGGCACAGACGCCAATTACGAATTTGCCCTGTTAGGTGATGGGACCAGCAAGGATAAATTGTACGCGCCAAGAGAACAACAAGTCGTGATTGTTGATGAAGTGGACAACATGATGCTGGACGCTCATGGGGCTGCACGTATTGCCATCACCAATGAAGAAGATTTTGCTTGGGTCTATGAACCCATACTGAAATATGTGTCAGGCCATTTACAACAAACCAAGGTTACTCCGCAGCACTTGAGTGAATTAAACGTTTATTTAAAACAAAATGGTGGTTTAGGGAAAAAGGAGTTCACGGATGCAAGGTTGACACGGTGGCTTGTGAGTGCTCAAACAGCCCTGTACCTCAAAATTGAAGAAGAAGATTATGTGGTTAAAAAAGTCGTGGATAAATCGACTAAAAAGGAACAACCGCTGGTATGCATTGTTGATCATGCCAACACCGGGCGGATTAAAGAAGGAAGTCAATGGCAAGGTGGCATACACCAATTTTTACAAGCCAAACACGGCTTGGCGATCAGCAAAGAAACATTAACTTTGGGTTCCATCAACCACCCAACCTTTTTAAGCGGTTATAAAAAAATCTTTGGCTTAACTGGCACCATGGGGGGCGAAGTAGAGCGTCAGGAAATAGAATCCATTTACCGAGTGGATAGTTTTGATGTCCCATCCTATAACCCCTGTCAGAGGGTCAGCCTGGAGCCTTCAATATTGGCGGATCAAGAAGAGCAAACAAAAGTCTTGCTGCAACAAATTAAAGAGCTGCATGCTGCCGGCAGGCCCGTACTGCTCCTGTGTGAAACCATTAAAGAGTCTAAACGTTATGCAGAGATGTTGCGTGCAGCAGGTGTAACGCACCAGTTGTTAAATGCAATCCAAGGGATCCCTGAGGACTTCATCATTGCGAATGCTGGAGCCCCTGGCCAAGTGACCATAGCAACTAACACAGCAGGGCGTGGCACGGACATCATTCTGCCGCCCTCGAGTATTAAAAAAGGTGGTTTGCATGTGATCTTTACCTTTTTTCCTGCCAATTTACGGGTGGAGAGCCAAGGCGCAGGCAGGGCTGGCCGACAGGGTGCTCCTGGCAGTTGGGGTATGGTGCTGAATGTCCAAGATCAACATGAAATGGCCAAGATCTTTTTTGCAGGGCTAAAAGAAACACTTGCAAGAGACTCTGGCAATGAAGCCACACTTAAGGCTATGAAAGCGCTTCCTGACATGTTGTATGGTTTGAGAGAAGATAAAAACCGCCAAGCCTCGGCGGGTAGGCTGCATGCAACTAAAATAGAGGTATTGTATTACCAGGAATTAAAACAATTTTATGCCAAATACCAGCACTTGTGTCGGGAGCTGGAAACCAAGCAATTTAAAGACAAACTGAGTAGTCTGTGTTGTGATGGCCCTGATTTGGCGGCGCTAGAAGTCGTCGATATGAGTACTGAGGCTTGGATTCCTGTGTTACAAAATGCCTTGATATTTGTAGGTCAGCACCAAAAAGGTCATGCTGTGGACAGTGCTGCTTTAATAGAGCAATTCACAGCGGCTTACTTAGAGCATGTGAAACAGCAATGGGCGGTATTTTTCAGTCAATTGCCTTCCAGTAACAACAACCAACAAATAGAATCTATCGCCAGCCATCTAAGCACTTCATATGCCCAAACAAACCTGGAAGCTTTGTTGGTACAACCCTTAGAAACAAGCGCGAAGTATCTGAAATGTCTGATGGTGACTGTGACTGACCTCTTGGAACAAGCTAAAGCCAGCAATACCAAGATGGCAGCCCCGAGGTTTTTTAATGGCAGCACTAAAGATGCAAATGCACAGCCAAGCGCTCAAGAATTGCCCGTGAGCCAACCTGCAAAAAACACAGCAATTCTCAACAGGTAGCGCGCAAATTAAACAGCGGATCTCTTATGTTGCCAGTCGCTCAAATGCTCGTCATTGCGAGCGATAGCGAAGCAATCCAGTGGCGTACTTCGAACCCCTGGATTGCTTCGCTATCGCTCGCAATGACGAGCATTTGAGTAGTTAGATATATGAAAAACCCATTGCGTAATTTATGTGCCCCATATTGAGAATTGCTGCAACACACACATTTTTAGACCCTAACAGTGGAGAATAGCATTATGTTGCCAGAATATATTACCGAACACCCTTATTTTCATAATATTGGGGAAAAAGAAGGGCTTGATGTTTTAAGCCAGTCTGATATTAATTCAGCCAACTGTTTATTTTGTAATGGCAATCAGGAGAATGAGTTTTTGCTCCTTAGGAAAATAAGCCATTCTAATTCATTCAACATTATAACAGATAAATTTATCTATAATGCACAGAAAAAAACCATTAAGACTTCATCAAGAGGTAATATTTTCTCTGGGTTGCAAGAAATAGTTAGTGACTTTTGTTATGTTTCAGCACATATATTTTCAGTATTAAAAAAACCCATCCCTCCTCCTCCAATACCAAAATTTAATCCTATAATAACCCATCGTATGTCTATGCAAGAGGGGGCAGACTTATTACCACTACCTGATGAGCTTAATAAAACTATTTTTGATATGTTAGATCTCCCTTCTTTATTGTCATGTGCAAGTGTTTCAAAATCCTGGCATGGTTTTTTCAATAATAATTTAGAAGTGATCATCCAGCAAAAAGGCAAAGCTGAAGCTGCCCAAAGTCGATTAATAGCATCTAAAAATGAGTCTGAACGGATTCAACGTCTGATTTCACGTCATAGAGGTGGTGGTTGGGGTGGTGTGATTTTAGAATGAGGTTGCCTACAAAATTGATCCTTCTTGTAAGCGCCATAATTTGACACGATAGGGGGCTGGCTTTGTGACTCCTTGGTCATATCATGACCATTACAAATTTCTTCCTTGCAGGCCTGTATTCCATGGGATACAGTTAGTAATGAAAGAAATAAAAAAAAGAGTAATTAAAATGTATCAGCGAGATGACGGCGAGTGGCCCCGTTGTTTCATGGATAGAATCTCTCGATGATTCGATAAGGCATCGTATTAAATCGAGGCTAGCACGTGTTGTTCTAGGAAATCTAGGCGATTATAAATTACTGGAAGATGGCGTCGGCGAATTAAAATTTCAGTTTGGTTCTGGGTATAGAATTTACTATGGAGAGGTGGAAGGAGTCATTATTCTTCTGTTGTGTGCTGGTGATAAAAAAACACAAAAGAAAGATATTAAGATGGCTAAAATATATTTAACTGATTATTTGCGAGGGGAAAATCATGGCTAAGAGTATTGATTATCATGATTATTTGATTGAATCTTTGAAAGATCCGAAAGAAGCTGCTGGATATTTGAATGCGGCTCTTGAAGATGATGATATTGGCGGTTTTTTGGAGGCTTTGCGTAATGTTGTTGAGGCTCACGGTGGTATGACCAAACTATCAAAAAAAACCACAAAAAGTCGGAATAGTTTATATAAAACTGTTTCACGAGAAGGCAATCCTTACTTAAGAAATACGAATGAAATATTACATGCACTAGGATTCCAGCTTGCCGTTACACAAGACACTCAACAATTGAAAATACAATGAACCAATAGGGCTCGTCATTGCGAGGCTACGAAG
>JBIODT010000053.1:0-12106 GCA_044445305.1 Legionellales bacterium
ACTTAAAGTATTACAACAATTATTAACAAGTAAAAATCCCAAAAGGGGCGAGCTCAGCAAATTAATCAAAGCTCTGGAGAATGACGGTAAAGATGGAATAGAACATACCTTTCTATACTTCTTAGCCAAGCAAAAACCAGCTGCATTGTTTCAGCTTGCGCGAGATTACGTTGGGTATTTTAAAAAAATACCGGCGAATACCTGGGCGTTATCGATAAAGGCAGGACCAGAAAAATCTTTATCCATCCTCTTTCTTTTAGTCATGACCCCTAATGGTCTGGAACTACTCAAAAAATTGGTTGGTAGCTACCCTGATGTGGTGCGCTCTATCCCTGGTGATGCGTGGGGTGCGGCGCAGCAATATATCGCTCCAGGCACCTCTATTATCTATCATCTGGCTAAAAAAGTAGCCGGACACGACATTCTTGAAGCCCTCATTACTCTGGTGGGCGATAAAATCCTACCAAAAGCTTGGCTGCAAGGACCTGACGCTGAGAAAGAGCTTAAAACGGCCGCCTTATCGCTACTCGCCAACAGCGCTCCTAGAGCAAATGTATTGGCATTGTTGCTTAAAAAACACCCTGAAATATTAACTCAAATTCCAATGGACGCCAAATATGACGTTAATAAACCAAGGGGTGATAGTGGTGCAACGCCTGCTCATATCGCGGCAAGTTATAGGGATATCGGGGTAATCGCAGCACTACATAGAATGAAAGCTGACCTTAGTCAACTAGACCATAGGGGCCAAACACCCGCTTTTCTCGCCGCAGGTCTGGGGCGTGCAGATGTAATCGCGGAGCTACATAGCTCCCGCGCTGACTTTAATCAACTAACGAAGAATGGGGAAGCCGCTGTTCATGCCGCCGCAGCTATGGGGCATGCAGATGTAATCGCAGAGCTACATAAAGCGGGCGTTAACCTTAATGAACTGGCGACGAGTGGGATAACCGCCGCTTTTTTCGCCGCACAGAATGGCCATGCAGGGGTCATCACAGCGCTACACAGAGCGGGTGGCGTTAACTTTAATAGACCGGATAAGATTGGGGTAACACCTGCTTTTATCGCCGCAGAGCGTGGTCATTCCGGGGTAATTGCAGCACTACATGCGGCGGGCGTTGGCTTTGATATACCAGCGAATAATGGGGCAACAGCTTTTCATGCCGCCGCAGAGAATGGTCACGCCAACGTAATCGCAGAGTTACGTAAAGCGGGTGCCGACGTTGATAGAACAGAGACTAATGGGGCAACACCTGCTTTTATCGCCGCAATGAATGGCCATGTCGGAGTAATCTTAGCTTTATATGAGGCGGGTGCCGACTTTGATATACCAATGAATGATGGGGCAACACCTGCTTCTATCGCCAAACGTCAGGGGCATGCTGAACTTGCCACCCTTATCGCTAACTTTAGTCAGCCAGCGAAGAAGGCGACAAGAGCAGCATGCGAGCAATCGGAAATTCCTTTGCTGCCTATTGATGCAAACCCAATACCCAATCATGTGCATGGTGATAATGCTTCAGGTGTTCATTGTTATCAAGAAAGTGGGGGTAACCTGCGATTTTTTGGTGAATCTCAACCACGATTTATTGCCGCCCCTGGAGATGGACAGCAACCAGAGTGGAATGGCTCTGATATGGCGCTAGAGATCGATGGCAGTCAATTGCAATAAAATAAAACAGGGTCGAACAAAATATTGAAGATTTCCCTGCACTATGATATAACTACCACGCCTAATAAAGGTGACTGAAGTGATTTTTACTTCAGTTCAAAAATACACACATGTTTCGACACATACGATAGGGTCCCTTGTGGGTATCGTATGGGAAGCGTGGAGGCCTAACCCTGGAGAATAAATATGAATGTAAGTATGCGTGAATTGCTCGAAGCGGGCGCTCATTTTGGGCACAGAACTCGGTTTTGGAATCCTAAAATGGGTGAGTATATATTTGGATCTAGAAATAAAATCCATATTATAGACTTAGAAAAAACAATGCCCATGTTGAATGACGTAGTGAACTACGTTGGACGCCTGGCATCTAATAAAGCTAAAATCCTTTTTGTTGGTACTAAAAGAGCAGCACAAGACAGTATTCGTGAACATGCGCGACGTTGTGGTATGCCTTATGTTGATCACCGTTGGTTAGGTGGTATGTTGACCAATTACAAAACAGTTCGTCAGTCTATTTTTCGATTAAAAGAATTGAAAGAAATGCAGGAAAAAGGACTGTTTGTCGATATGATTAAGAAAGAAGCGTTAATGTTAACGCGTGAACTTGAAAAATTAGATCGTGGTTTAGGTGGTATTGAGCACATGGGTGGTTTGCCTGATGCGCTGTTTGTTGTTGATGTTGGCTTTGAGCACATTGCTGTTGAAGAAGCGCGTCGATTAAAAATTCCTGTTATTGGTGTTGTTGATACAAATAACAGCCCAGATAATATTGATTACATTATTCCTGGTAATGATGATTCTATGCGTGCTGTAGATATTTATGTTCGCTGTATTGCTGACGCAATTTTAGACGGAAAAAACATGAATACTGTAGGCGGCGTTTCTTCTGATACAGATTTTGTTGAAGTTGCTTCTGATGCTAAAGCCAAAGACGCGGAATAATTTGTGATCGTGAACATTATATCTTGAATGAGATTCTTATATTAAATAGAGGGGGGCGTTATTTTATAACGAGCTCCCTTTTTGCTATGTGGAGAAATAAAAATGACAACAATTAATGCTGCATTAGTCATGGAGCTACGCGGGCGCACTGGCGTAGGCATGATGGAATGTAAAAAATACTTAACAGAAAGTAATGGTGATATTGAAGCCGCAATCATCAACATGCGTAAAGCAGGTGAGGCTAAGGCAGATAAAAAAGCAGATCGAGTTGCTGCTGAAGGCGTGGTTGTTGTGGCCCGCTCTGCTGACGAGCGCTCGGCTGTGATGCTTGAAATCAATAGTGAAACAGATTTCTCTGCACGCGATGACAATTTCATTACTTTTGCAACCAAAGCGGTTGAAGCTGCATTGCACAGTTCTGTTAATGATGTTGCTGAATTATCAAACCAAACAGTGTCTACTGGGATTACGGTGGAGCAAGCCAGACAAGAATTGGTTGCTAAAATTGGTGAAAATATCAAATTGCGACGTTTTGAAAGAATGCACTCTGAAAATGGCGTTGTCGGTTATTATTTGCATGGCTCGCGTATTGGCGTAATGGTTGCCTTAAAAAATGGTACTGAAGCACTGGCAAAAGACATTGCCATGCACATTGCAGCGAGCAGGCCTCTTGTTGTTAGTCGTGAACAAGTATCTGCAGATGCAATTGAAACCGAGCGTGATATATTCATGGCACAAGCCAAAGAAAGTGGCAAGCCACAAGAAATTATCGATAAAATGATTGAAGGCCGAATTAATAAATTTATTGATGAAGTCAGCTTGTTAGGGCAGCCTTTTATTAAAGATCCTAATATTAAAATCAGTCAACTTTTAAAAGAAGCCAATGCTGAGGTTCTTTCATTTGTTTGCTATGTAGTCGGTGATGGCATAGAAAAGAAAGAAGACAATTTTGTTGAAGAAGTTATGGCTCAGGTTCGTTCATCATGAGTGAGTTTCAGCAAAAATTAAAATACAAGCGTATTTTACTTAAATTTAGCGGTGAAGCGCTAATGGGTAAATTACAATTTGGCATAGATCCTTCTGTGCTGGATCGCTTGGCCAGAGATGTTGCTGAATTAATTGGTATGGGTGTTGAGGTAGGTCTTGTTCTTGGTGGTGGTAATCTGTTTCGTGGTAAAGCACTGTCAAAAGCCGGTGTTGGACGGGTAACAGGTGATCATATGGGCATGTTGGCTACGGTCATGAATGCCTTGGCCATGCGTGATGCGCTAGAGCGTATTGATTTACCCGCACGTATTATGTCTGCTATCCCTATGATAGGGGTAGTTGACTCATACCACAGACGTAAGGCAATAACTCATTTACGTAATGGGCAAGTAGTGATTTTTGCAGCAGGTACGGGCAATCCATTTTTTACAACCGATACTGCTGCTTGCTTAAGGGCGATTGAAGTTGGTGCTGATGTTGTTTTGAAAGCAACCAAAGTTGATGGTGTTTATTCAGAAGATCCTATGAAAAATGCGCATGCGACACGTTATGATTATTTGACTTATAAAGAAGTATTGACCAAAGGGCTTGAGGTAATGGACTCAACAGCAATTTGTTTGTGTCAGGAACAAGACATGCCTTTACAGGTTTTTGATATGGCCGCTCCTGAAGCATTCAAACGAATAGTGCTTGGTGAGCGAGTAGGAACACTAGTTGGAGCGAATAATGATCAATGACATCAAGCAAGAATCTGAAAAACGAATGAAAAAAACCATTGAATCATTACATGTTGATATGGGTAAGATTCGTACTGGTAGAGTCAGTGCTGGTTTGCTGGATCACGTTCAAGTTGATTATTATGGAAGTCCAACGCTGTTGACACAAGTAGCCAATGTTACTGTGAGTGACTCACGGACTCTATTAGTTACTCCTTGGGAAAAATCCATGGTTGCAGCGATAGAAAAGGCCATATTGATATCTGGCCTAGGCTTAAATCCAGCAACTTCTGGATCGGCTATTCGTGTTCCAATGCCTGCATTAACTGAGGAGCGACGCAAAGAGCTGATTAAAGTGGTACGCCATGAGGGTGAGCAAGGACGGGTTTCAATTCGTACCATTAGACGCGATGCCAATACGCAATTAAAAGATTTGGTTAAAGACAAAGCCATTTCTGAAGACGATGAGCGTAGGGCTTGTGAGGTAATTCAAAAATTAACTGATAAATACATTGCTGAAGTCGATGCATTATTGGTTGTGAAAGAAAAAGATTTGATGGAAATTTAGTACAACGTTTCACAGCTTTTGTCTGGTGACGCTCACCTTGCATCGATCTTTGAGTGATGAGGGTCGTTAATGATACCAGTGACGGAGACCCTTCCCCCGCCGGCGGGAGAAGGTGCCCGACAGGGCGGATGAGGGTGGATCATATTAGCCATTGAAAGCACTTCTATGTTTAACTAACTCATATTGATTAAACGTGTTTTTGCAAAAGTCGCATTAACCTATTTTATTATCCGTGTCATTTGACCCGCCCTCATCCGCCCTGTCGGGCACCTTCTCCCGCCAGCGGGAGAAGGGTCTCCGTCACTGGTATCATTAACGACCCTCATCACTCATCACTCAAAGATCGATGCAAGGTGAGCGGTCACCAGACAAAAGCTGTGAAACGGTACTAGACTGATATTGCAGGGCAGGGCAAACATATCATCCTCTTGATAGATCAAAGAATTCCAACATAACCCCAAGGCTGTATCCTGATGATTTTTTTTAGTTCATCGGTTGCTCTCAGCTTGGTTATAAAGAAATCGCTGTCTTCATTTTTTGAGGCAATGATTATCATATTGGCACAACGTTTCACTGGAATGACAATGGTTGTTTTAAACTGCTGTTTTATGAGTTGAAAAATAGGCCATTGTTCTTTTAAATTAGCTAAATTTACAGCTATGAATCCATCTGGTGCTAATCTACTCTTACAATTATTAAAAAAAGCAGCAGTAGCACATTCTGCTGGAAACTGATTCGCGCCATATAAATCAACCATGATGTGAGGGTACTCCAGCGTGCATTCATTAACATAATCCAGGGCATTTTGATGCACTATGATTAAGTTACTAATAGAATCAACTGAAAAAAAATGTTTTGCGGTCTGAATCACCTCTTCACTGCAATCCACGGCAGTTATTGGCTGAGAAGTGGTGTAAGATGAAAGCATGTGAGCAATGCCGCCGCCGCCAAGTCCTAATAGGCAGCATTTGTTGGGGAAGGTACGCACCATTAGTGATAAAGCAGGCAGATAATGCAACACGGGTATTTGGGGATTGCGTCTGTTGATCACCGTCTGTAAGGCATTACTGCCTAAAGTTAACCAACGGTAACCTACATTTTGATAGACTTTATAGCCAGAAGGCGAAACATAAATGCATCTGCCTAATTTTGTTTGCCACACAGGATTCTTCCTTTTTCATGCATCTTGGTCCATGATTGAAATTCCCGGTAGCATTTGTTTGGGGGCAGTCAAATGAGCTTGCTCCAGACTGGCAATTGGGTAAGCGCAATAATCAGCTGCAAAATAGGCGCTGGGTCGGTGGTTGCCACTTAAGCCGATACCGCCAAAGGGCAGGCTGCTGGCAGCCCCAGTTGTTGGCTTATTCCAGTTTATCAAACCTGCTCGTATGGTTTGATAAAACTGCTGGTAGTGCGCTTCGTTATCGCTTAACAAGCCGGCAGCCAAACCATAACGAGTCTGGTTTGCTAAGTGCAGTGCCTGGTCAAAATCGTCATAGCGATAAATCTGCATAAAAGGCGCAAACACTTCCTCATCAGGAGGATTGTTCACTTGAGTCATGTCGATGATTCCAGGTGAAAGAAAGCCAGTATTCTCAGCGAGCAACTTCATAGACAATAGTGATTCACCGCCTGCATTGATTAATGTTTGCTGTGCCTCAAGGTGTTTTAGTGCTTGCATATAACCAATTACCGGTCCCATAAAGGGCTCTGGTTGCTCATCAAATGAACCAATTTTTATGGTGTTACAGGTTTTGATAAGCCTTTCTAAAAACGCATTCCCTTGATGGGTATTGGGAATAATAACGCGTCTGGCACAAGTACAGCGCTGACCAGCAGTGATTAAAGTAGACAAAATGGTTTGGTAAATGGCCGCATTGAGGTTGGTTACTTCATCAATGACCAAGGGGTTATTCCCGCCCATCTCTAAAGCTAAAATGACTTCTGGTCTGCCACTAAACTGTTGGTGAATGCGTAAGCCTGTGGCATAGCTCCCAGTGAAATAGAGACCTTGTATGTCTTGATTTAGCAGTGTTTTACCACAAGTTGCATCACCTTGTAAGCAGTTGATAACACCGGCAGGTAAGCCGCTGTCATGCCAACATTGCATGATAAATTCAGCTACAGCTGGCGTTTGTTCACTGGGTTTATACAGCACTGTATTTCCGGCAAGTAAGGCAGGCACTATATGCCCATTGCTTAAATGTGCTGGAAAATTAAAAGCGCCGAGAACCACCACAACGCCTTGAGGCTTAAAGCGCAGGTAGGTATCTGCGTCAGCAGTGGTGCTGTGTTTGGTTGAGGTTCTTTCTTGGTAAGCTTGGATGGATAAAGCTATTTTAGCAATCACAGCGGTCACTTCCGTTTGTGACTCCCATAAGGGCTTGCCTGTTTCTAAGGAAATTAAGCGGGCCAGTTGGTTTTTATTTTGTTCTATTTGTAGTGCGAATTTTTTGCTAAAGTTGGCGCGCTGCTCAAAGGGTAACGCGGACCAAGGTGTCAGTGCTTGACGTGCTGCAGCACTTGCCATGGAAATTTCTTCTGTAGTGGCGCTAACTCCTTGCCAGAGTATGCTGCCATCAGCAGGATTCATTGATTCCAGAGGGATGCCATCGCCTTGTATCCATAGTCCATTGATATACTGGCCTTTACTTTGCATGATTTGTAATTTTGACATCTTGATCCTTGTCCAAAATAATTACATGGGCACCACGCGAAGCCTGTCTCCGCGTTTTACTTCTAATAATTCTGCTGCTGCTTTACTGATAATACAGGAATTGTCTTTTTTATTAATTAAAGCATAATTAATTGTTGCACGAAAATCTATTTGGGTATTTGCTAATAAATAATGAGTACTACTTACCTCATCACTGATGCCTTTAATGATTCGTATGTGACTTGAAGCAATGGTCTTTATGTCTGCAAGAGGGGCCTCAATTGTGGGGCCGGCATCAAAAATGTCGACATAGTTGCTGTAACGAAAACCCTCTTTTAATAAAATAGTCATTGCAGGAATTGTAGAATGATGTGGCTGCCCAATCACCGCTTGTGCTTCAGGTGTAAGAAGTTTGATGTAAATGGGATTTCGAGGCATTAAATCGGCAATAAACTGCTTGTTGGTGGCCAAGGTCAATCGGTCCGCTTCAGCAAAACTCATGTGAAAAAAATGCGTGCCTATATTTTCCCAAAAGGGGGATCGTCCTTTTTCATCAGATATCCCACGCATTTCAGCAATAACTGTTGGCGCAAATCGCTCTGGATATTGCGCCATAAATAAAAAGCGTCCTTTTGACAGTAATAACCCATTGTTTTTTAATCGGTACTCTGGCTCGAGAAACAAAGTGCAGACTTCGGTGCGTCCCTGATTGTCATTCACCAGGCTTAAAACTTCATAATCGCTACGAATGTTTAATGAATGGCATACTCGTGTGCGTTTGGATACTTTGTATGAATAATAGGGTGTTTCGTGGCCTGTTTTGGCTTCTATAGCCGAAGTGCCTACTATTTTTTTGTCTTTTTGATTTTCCAAAACGAAAAGATAATACTCGTCAGATGGTTTTTGCAGATCTTTTTTGTAAGATTCTGTAGACCAGCTTAATCGTTGTTTCAGCAGTTCTTTATTTTTGGGTAGGGTGGTTAACCCTATGCCGCTGTGTTCTGCCAGATGATGAATGGCATCTAAATCAGTGTCACGTGCGCTGCGAAATAACATCATACATTCAGATCCTCAAGACCACCTTGTGCCAGATCAGCCAGAAGTAGGGCGCTAAGAGCTGCTCGCTCAGACAAACTGTCAAGCAGTATGTATTCTTCCACACTGTGGATGGCACCACCTCTAACACCTAAGGTATCAATTACAGCCAAACCATTATAAGCCAGATTATTACCATCACAACAACCACCACTGTCTTTCCAATCTATGGTTAAACCTAAGTGGTGCCCTAAAGCTTGTATGCGTTGAAACAAACGCTCTGTACCCGCACCAACGCGTTTAACAGGTCTACCAAAACCACCTTCAATACTTAAAGAGTAGTCAGGATGTTGTAATTGCAATAAAATCTTATCCAGTTCCTGCCTTACCCAATGTTCATCTTCAGGCAGACTGATGCGCACATCAAGCTTTGCCACCGCCTTATCGGGAACGACATTCAATGCTTCGCCGCCAGCAATTTTACCAACATTAATGGTAACGCCATCACGTTGTCCATTTAAAGCATGGATTGCAGTAACTGCTTGAGCTAAAAAACAAATCGCATTTCTGCCTTCATCAAAGGCCCGTCCGGCATGAGCTGCCTTGCCAGTTGCAATAACAGTCAGCTTGCCACTGCCTTTACGGTTTTTGGCTAAAGTGCCACTTGCTGTCATTGCGGGCTCATAGACCAAAGCCGCTTGATAATTAGAAGCCAATTCTGCAAAAAGAACAGCAGATGCAGGAGAGCCTATTTCTTCATCAGCATTGATTAAGACATCCCAACCCAGTTGCTGGGCTGATTCACTTTGCTCAAAGGCTGCTAATGCATGGAGCATGACAATGAGCCCGCCTTTCATATCGGCAACGCCTGGACCATTGATGCAATGGTCGTTTATATAATTTAATTTCTGGAAGGGGTGCGTGGCTGAGTAGACGGTATCCATGTGCCCACTGAGGAGTATTCTTCTCTTTAAGTGAGGACGTTTTCTAATAAACAAGGCATCACCGCAGCTTTGTAAGGCAGCAGTACCTGTCATATTAATAATAGGTATGGGTAGTAATTTTTTGATTTCAATGGTATCGGCAAAGGGCCTATAAGCCGATTGTAAGGCCTCAGACATGCTTGCGAGTCCAGCTAAGTTGTCGGTTCCTGAATTGATGTTACAGAACTGATGTAACTGATTTATCATGGTATTTTGCTGGGCTTTAACTGTTTCTATCAAAGCTTTGTATGATTTATTCATGGATTGATACAACCTTAAAACAAAATTTAAAACAATAGCGTAAATAAGGGGTAGTCGTCTACAGTGTCTTTAGGTACTATCTTATTCTTTAAAAGAGGATAACTGAATTTGCTTGATACTTGTCATCCCGAATGGACAGAAATAATAAACAGAGCTTTAGCTGCTGTGGATAAGGATTATCTCAACTGGGTCTTGACTGACGTACATTGCTTGCCTGGACGTGAGCGGATGTTGGCCGCCTTTAGTTTGCCTCTTTCCAAGACGCGGTATATTTTAGTGGGGGAGTCTCCCTATCCGCGCTCAGCCTCAGCCAATGGTTATGCTTTTTGGGATAATGCTGTTGGTTCACTATGGAGTGAGCAGGGGTTAAGTAAACCTGTTAATAAGGCAACTTCGTTACGAAATTGGATCAAAGCACTCTTAGTTGCTCGCGGTGATTTGCACGCAGATTTGTCACAGCAAGCTATAGCACGGGTGGACAAGCGTCCTTTGGTGCAGACAGCCGATGCGCTTTTTCGCGGCATGATGCAGCAGGGCATCTTATTGCTTAATGCCTCTTTGGTTTACAGTGAAGGTAAGGTGCCTTATCATGCGCGCCACTGGAGGCCTTTCATGCAGAGCCTGTTTGATCAGTTGGCATTAGTAAAGCCAGACCTACAGTTAATTTTATTTGGTAAAATTGCTGAAACCATTCCTCAAAATAAATTATCTATAGGATTAGTTGCGCAACACCCCTATAATATAAGCTTTATCAGCAATCAAACCGTATTAGACTTTTTTAACCCATTGGATTTATTAGCAGATGACGCATATTGAATCAACAGTTGATATTCAGGAAGTAAGCAAATTTTCCCAACATGCACCGCATTGGTGGGATAAAGAAGGACCACTTAAAACCTTACATGACATCAATCCCACTCGCCTTGAATTCATCGCCAAGCATGGCAGTTTATCCGATGCCAGTGTTTTAGATGTTGGTTGTGGCGGGGGTATTTTATGTGAAGCGATGGCAAAGTCTGGGGCCTTGGTTACGGGGATTGATGCTGAATGTGAGGCCATTCGAGCGGCAGCTGAGCATGCTAAAAAAAGCCAGTTGGCCATTGAATACAATTGTACGCCTATAGAAGAATATGAACATGAGGGGTTTGATATAATCACTTGTATGGAATTGTTGGAGCATGTGCATAAACCTGAGCTGGTTTTGATGCATTGCAAACGCTTACTAAAACCAAATGGCTTGTTGTTTTTATCAACCATCAGCAGAACAACAAAGGCTTACGCCACTGCGATCATTGCTGCTGAATATGTTTTAGGATTGTTACCCAAACAAACACATGATTATAAGAAATTTATTAAACCCAGTGAATTGGCTTCAATGGCACGATCATTTGATTTAGCCCTTCTTGATATGAGTGGGTTAAATTACAATCCTTTATCAAGACAGGCATCATTGTCTTCTGACGTGACAGTTAATTATTTTATGGTTTTTCGCTAGAGGCATTCCTTCTCCTAAAGATGATCCGGTTATAGATACAGCAACCCCAACAGAATCAGAATCTTTATTTCGTAATAAGTTTTAACACCATTGATTCATGATGGTAGTCAATAATTAAAAAGGATTAGGACAGAACATGAACCCTATTTTGATGGATTTACCTATGCCGATTACAACAGCACGTTTGTTAATAAGGCCACCTCTTATTGGGGATGGAGTCGTGGTGAATGCGGCTATTTTAGAATCCTATGACGTTTTGCATGAATTTGTGGATTGGGCTAAAACAAAACCTTCTGTAGACGAAACGGAAGAACACATACGGTTAGCGGCTGCAAACTGGATTTTAAAGAAAAATGAGGAGCCTTATTTAGAACTGTACCTTTTTGACAAAATATCGGGTGAGTTTGTTGGTGGTACCGGCTTTCATCATATTAATTGGGCCATCCCTTCTGTAGAGACAGGTTATTGGATACGCTCTAGTCGTTCAGGACAGGGTTTAATGACCGAAGCTATCAATGCAATCACCCAGTATGCGTTTAGACAAATGGGCGTGAAACGTATCGCCATCACCTGTGATATTGACAACACCCGTAGTAAAAAAATTGCTGAACGCTTGCATTACACTTTGGAGGGGATACTTAAATTCCATCGAAGAAAGTCAATCAGTGGTGCGCTTAGTGATACCATGGTTTACGCACAATACGCTATCGAGAACTTACCACCACTTTTATCTGTGGTGCAAAATCAAAGCTAACGCTGACGTCAACTAAAACTTAAGGCTAATTGGAAGG
>JBIODT010000054.1:0-11983 GCA_044445305.1 Legionellales bacterium
CACGAACGGGTTCAAACTGTTTACTACGAAGACAATCCTTAATATTTTCTTAAGGTTAAAGTGCTATATTTAGACAACATTATTGTTATAACATAGGAGTAAATCACAATGCCAGGAAGAAATGCATACAGTTCGTCATCGGCAGCAGAGGCATCTTCAGAGTCGTCTCCAGCAGTAGCAGCTTCTTTAGCAGTAGTCGAGGCATCTTCAGAGTCGTCTCCAGCAGTAGCAGCTTCTTTAGTAGTAGCAGAGGCATCTTCAGAGTCGCCTTCATCAACTATTCCAACTGAAATGTTTAATCGTATCTCAAAACCTGTAGTAGCTGTTAAAAATCGGTTTTATAAGGCTTTTAGTGGATGGTTACCGACAATACCTGCCTTAGAGTTGCCTTCAATTTCAACTAGAGTTTTTAGCAATGTTTCAAAACCTGTAGCAGCTGTTAAACATCGGCTTTATGATGCTTTTGGTGGATGGCTGACAGCACCTTCTATAGCAGAAGCGTTATCTCCAGTAGTAGTGCTGCCTTCTTCTGTAGCAGGAGAGTCATCTCCAGCAGCAGTGTCTTCTTTAGTGGCAGGAGAGTCATCTCCAGCAGCAGTGTCTTCTTTAGTGGCAGGAGAGCCATCTTCAGCAGTAGCACCATCTTTAGTAGCAGCAGAGCCATCTCCAGCAGTAGCACCATCTTTAGTAGCAGGAGAGCCATCTCCAGCAGCAGTGTCTTCTTTAGTAGCAGGAGAGCCATCTCCAGTAGCAGAGCCTTCTTTAGTAGCAGGAGAGCCATCTCCAGTAGCAGTACCTCCGACAATACCCGTTTTAGCACCTGCAGAATTGCCTGCGTCAACTATTTCAACTGGAATTTTTGACCGTGCCTTAAAACCTGTAGTAGCTGTTAAAAATTGGTTTGTTAATGCTCTTAGTGAATGGTTGCCGACAACAGCTGCAGAGTCATCGCCGGTGGTGCCTGCTTTATTACCCCTAGAGTCGTCATTGACAGCACCTGCTTCAATAATACCTCCTGCTACAGCGCAGCAGACCACAGCTCCTTTAGCACCTACAGGTCGGCCTCCATTAATGCCACCTTTAACAAACAACGGACTGTTTCCGTCAGCACCTTCTTTAATACTTAACGATTTGTTTTCAGAGACAGTTCCCGTGCCACCTAGAATGGTAATTTCAAAGGGGTATGAAGCAATTTTTGATGAGTTTTTAATTACCATGAAATATAAAGCTGTTACCAACTTTAAGAGTAATTCTACGGCCAAAACGGCTGCTGAAACGCTGATATGGGAGCTTACTGTTGCTAAATATGATTTTGTTAATTCTAAATCTGAACTAGAAGGTTTTAAAACAGCATGTGACCTTGCATTAACCAGAGCTCAGGGCACTGAGCTGGCCAATCACAGGGATTTCTTGGGTGTTATCTGTTCTTTTATAAAAAACTTCTTTGTGGTGCTTGGGAAGGTGATTGCAGGTGAATCCACACCAAGCATGAAATTTTTTGACGGTAGAACGGATACCATGAAAAAAATAGACGAATTGCAGCAAATAACTAAAGAGCAGAAAGATGAGCCTGTTAACCCCAGTGTGAGTGCCGAACAACCTCAAAAAAGACTTGTTGCTTAAGTCTTGGTCGTCTGATAGTCAGTGGGCAGTGTGAATCGAAACGCTGCCCCACCTTCTTTGAAATTTTCCATCCAAATTTTACCACCATGAGCTTCTATGATGATGCGGCAGATGGCGAGTCCAAGGCCTAAGCCTCTATTTGATGTTAGCTTGCGTCCGCGATAAAATTTTTCGAACAGATTTTTTACCTCATCAGAGCTAATGCCTGGACCTTGATCTTCAATACTCACTGTTGCTTTACTGTTCTCATGTGTGACACCTATTTTAATAGGTGAGTTCTTCGGTGTGAATTTGGTGGCATTATCAAGTAAATTAAGCAAAACCTCTTGCAGCAGGCGGTTGTCAAAATACAGTGCTGGTAGTTCTTGGACGATAATCACTTGAATGGGTCTTTTGCCTAATTTCTTTTTGGATTTTTTAATTACTAAGGTGATGACTGCTTCCAGTGACAACAGCTCTTTTTTTAAGATTATTTTCTCAGATTCCAAGTAATTAATTTGTAACAAATTATTGATTAAACGATGGAGTTGTTCCGCTTCGTTGTAGGTGGTTTCTCCAAGCGCTTGCAATTGGGCATCGTCTGCTTTTTTAGCCAGTTCTATTTGCGTGTTTGCTGTATTCATAATGGCAACTAAGGGTGTACGCAAGTCATAGGATACCGCCCGTAATAACGCTGAGCGTACTCGGTTTGACTCCGTTATTAATTCAGATGTTTTTTGCTGCTCTTGTAGGCTGTCTACCTCCAATGCCAATGCAATTTGGTTGGCACAGGCCTCTAGCAGGTGCATTTTTTCCGGTGAGTGCCAATGCTTGTTTTTAAAGGGTTGTATTCTTAAAACGCCTATTGTACCTCGTGATCCTGATAAAGGAAGGTACAGTGCTTTAGAATAAGACAGTGTATCGGTTCCTAATCCGGCCTTTTGTCCTAACTCATACACCCATTGAGCAATTCCTTGTTCCTTCTCATCTAATTCTTGTTTGGTTTGCGATCGTGCTCGCATTACCAGGCGTTCATTTTGCGGTACTAATGCGATGACTTCACTGTAAAACAGTTCGGAAATATAGTTGATTCCTGTTTGCAGCAGTTTATTACTGCCACGGGTCCTGGATAATTTTCGGCTCAACGTGTACAAGGCAGAAGTTTGAGATGCAGTTTGCCGTGCGGCTTCTGTTTGACGGCGTGTTAACAGAGTCAAGTGACTGATTATTTGTGCGACGGCCAGCATGACCACTAAGGTAAAATAATAACTGGGATCTTCTATTGAAAAGCTATAGTAGGGAGGGATAAAGAAAAAATCATAGGCGGAAACACTTAATATGGTTCCTAGAAGGGAAGGGCCTACACGTCCAAACAGTGCAATGGTTGTTATACCTAATAAATAGACCATAACTAAATTGCTGTCGTTTAAAAAAGGGTAACATAAAAAATTAATGGCCGTAGTGATCACAACAATACCCGTAGATAACATATAATATAACCATGGAGTGGTTTTTTTTGTATAGGATTTATTATTTAAGGTAGTTTGTGCATCTCCAGTCATGGTATAGACGTCTATGTCGCCACTGTGGCGCAGGATTTCATCTGCCAAACTGCGCATAAACATGTCTTTCCAGCGGTTGCGGATGTGTTTCCACAACATGATCAAAGTTATATTTTGCTCACAGGAAAAGCCGATTACTTCTTTAACAATATCAAAACCTGTCAGTACCCGAGTTTCTGCACCTAATTGTTCTGCAAACTGTAAATTTTGAATTGCTTGATTGCGTTTTTCCTCTGATGATGAGGACCGTGTTGTATCAACATAGACAGCAATCCACTCGGCCTGCAAACTCACGGCCAATCTTTTCGCTGCACGAATCAGCTTATGTGATTCTTGGCCGGCACCAACGCAAATGAGTATTTTGTCTTTAATGGGCCAGATTTGTTTGATGCCTTGGCCTTGCCTGTATAAAAGAGCTTGGGCATTGACGCGTGTTGCTAAAGTACGTAGTGCCAATTCACGTAATGCGATTAAATTGCCTTTACGAAAAAAAGATTCTGCTGCGAGTACTGCTTGAGAGGGCAGGTATACTTTGCCTTCAGACAAGCGTACTAATAAGTCTTCCGGGGGTATGTCAATGAGCTCTATGGAATCGGCCAATTCTATCATTGAATCGGGTATGGTTTCATTGATATGGGCTTGAATAATTTGAGAAACGTCGTTATTGAGACTTTCAATATGTTGCACATTTAAAGTGGTATAAACATTGATGCCACGATCTAGTAGTTCTTTAATGTCTTGCCAACGCTTTTTATGACGTAAGCCGATCGCATTAGTATGTGCCATTTCATCGATGAGAATTAAACCAGGATGTCTTTTTAAGGCTGCATCCAGATCAAATTCTAATAATGGTTTGCCATGATAATCAACAGTGATTCGGGGCAAAACTGTAAAATTATCCAGTAGGTTTTGAACTTCTTCGCGTTTGTGCGTTTCAACAATGCCAACTACTATATCCAAGCCCTTCCTTTGACTTGCCAAGGCATCAGACAACATGGCATAGGTTTTACCAACACCAGGAGCGGCTCCAAGGTAGATTTTTAATTTCCCGTGCTTTTCTTGATGTTCTGCCTCTTGTGCTTGTTGTAATAGGGCGTCAGGATTTGGG
The DNA here is from genome assembly GCA_044445305.1 of Legionellales bacterium. Lineage (GTDB taxonomy): Bacteria > Pseudomonadota > Gammaproteobacteria > Legionellales > Legionellaceae > Legionella. The sequence goes on from JBIODT010000054.1 coordinate 4,273, forward strand.
CGTTCATCGGTCATGATCACTCCTTATGGGTTAGGCTGTATTTGGTCTAAAGCAAGATTGAGCTCTAAGACATTGATTCGAGGCTCCCCCAATAGGTGAAAGGTGCGGTTTTTTTGTAACTTATTAACTAAGGCTTTGACTTCTTGTTCAGGAATGGATCGTGCTTTGGCAATGCGTGCTGTTTGGTACAGTGCTGCCAGTGGGCTTATTTCAGGATCCAGGCCACTGCCAGATGCAGTGACCAGATCAACTGGAACTAAAGCATTATTGGGGGAATTGGTACTGCGAAGATGAATGGCGCGCTGGTTTACAGTTGCTAAAAAATCGGTATTGGATGGTCCCATATTGGAGCCTGATGAATTGGCTGCATTGTAGGGGAAGGGGCTTGTTGCGGAGGGACGTCCCCAGAAATATTTAGGGGAGTCGAAGTATTGCCCAATTAACACCGATCCAATGGCAGCACTTTTGTCTTGGATTAAACTGCCATTGGCTTGCCAAGGAAAAAATAACTGTGCAATGCCCGTAACCAGAGCAGGATAAAGTAAGCCAGTTAGAATGGTCATTAGGGCCAGCAAAGTGGCTGCGGTTTTTATTTGTTTTATGGCTTCTTGAAACATGTTTTACCCCAAACTTTGTAGGGTCTGTTGACCTTTCACCAAGACAGTAGCAAGGTCAACAGACCCTAGCATTAAATCTATTATTTTTATTCCAATAAATGGCACTATTAGCCCACCTAATCCATAGATGAGCACATTATTTCTTAACAGCTGCGCTGCGGATACACGACGGTAACGCACGCCACGTAATGCTAATGGGATTAAAAAAACAATAATCAATGCATTAAAAATGACGGCGGATAAAATCGCACTTTGTGGGGTTGCAAGATGCATGACATTCAAGGTATTTAATACAGGATAAGTCGTTGCAAAGGCAGCTGGTAAAATGGCAAAATATTTTGCGACATCATTAGCAATGCTAAAGGTGGTGAGTGAGCCACGGGTCATGAGCAGCTGTTTTCCTATCTCAACCACTTCAATTAATTTGGTGGGATTGGAATCCAAATCAACTAAATTGCCCGCTTCTTTTGCGGCTTGTGTGCCGGTGTTCATTGCGACGGCAACATCAGCTTGAGCAAGGGCTGGCGCATCATTGGTGCCATCACCTGTCATTGCTACCAAATGACCTTCAGCCTGTAATTGACGAATTAATTGCAGCTTGTTCTCAGGTTTTGCATTAGCAAGAAAGTCATCAACACCAGCTTCCCCGGCAATGGCAGCTGCTGTCAGAGGGTTGTCACCTGTAACCATAATGGTTTTAATACCCATTTGCCGTAATTGTGCAAAGCGTGCATTAATACCACCTTTAATGACATCTTTTAGATGAATGACGCCTAAAACGCTTTTCCCTTCTACGACAATCAGTGCTGTGCCACCTTTACGAGAAATCAATTCAACATTTTTTTGAACTGTTTCAGGTATGGTTCCACCTAATTCGGTAACGTATTCCTCAATGGCCTCTGCAGAGCCTTTGCGAATTTGTCGCTCGTTTAAATTGGCCCCACTCATACGCGTTTGTGCTGTAAAAGGAATAAAGGTAGCACCCAGTTGCGCCAGCTCCCTGCCGCGTAATTTATATTTATCCTTAGCCAGAATAACAATACTTCGGCCTTCAGGTGTTTCATCAGCCAGAGAAGCCAGTTGTGCAGCATCCGCTAAACTGCGCATGCTGATACCATCTGCTGGAATAAATTCTGTAGCTTGTCTGTTGCCTAAGGTGATGGTTCCTGTTTTATCGAGCAATAAAATATCAACATCACCAGCTGCTTCTACTGCTCTACCCGATAAGGCAATGACATTGGCCTGAATCATCCTGTCCATGCCAGAAATACCAATTGCAGAAAGCAGTCCGCCAATGGTTGTCGGAGCTAAGCAAACAAACAGTGCGATAAGGACGGTAATTGTGATGACAGAGCCTGTTTTTGCAGCAGTGACACTGTACATGGAAAAAGCCAATAACGTGCTGCATACCAGCAAAAAAACTATGGTTAATGCAGCCAGTAAAATAGTTAATGCAAGTTCATTAGGTGTTTTTTTACGTTTAGCCCCTTCGACTAAGGCTATCATTCGGTCTAAAAAAGTCTCCCCGGGATTTGAGGTAATGCGTACAATGAGCCAATCAGAAATGACTTGTGTGCCACCGGTTACCGCAGAGCGGTCACCACCACTTTCTCTTATAACCGGAGCGCTTTCGCCAGTGATAGCACTTTCATTAACCGAGGCAATGCCTTCAATGACTTCGCCATCACTGGGAATAAAATCGCAAGCCTCAACCAATACCAGATCGCCAATGCGTAATTGAGCCGATCGAACCAATGTTTGTTTTGCGCTTCTAGATGCTTTCGCTAACTTTTTTGCTTGAATGTCATGGCGTGCTTTGCGTAATGCCTGTGCTTGCGCTTTCCCGCGACCCTCGGCCATTGCTTCAGCAAAATTAGCAAACAGCAAGGTAAACCAAAGCCATAAAGTAATTGCCAAAATAAAGTTGGCTGGAGCCTCACCCTGACCAACAAGAGCTTCTATAAAAAGAACCGTGGTACAAATTGAGCCTATATAGACTGTAAACATAACCGGATTGCGTATTTGAGTGCCTGGGGTTAATTTTAAAAAAGCATCAATTATGGCTGATCTAATGATTTTAAAGTCCCATATGGACGCAGAGTTAGTAGCCATAGTTTTTCCAGAGTAAAAGATGCTCCACTATCGGACCAAGAGCAAGTGCTGGTAAAAATGACAATGCTCCCAATATGATGGTAACGCTGATTAATAAAACTATAAAAAGTGGGGTATGGGTTGCAAGCGTTCCGGTACTGGTTGGAATGCGCTTTTTCTTGACCAGGGAGCCGGCAAGCGCAAGGGTTGCAATAGCAATCCAATAGCGACTCATGAGCATGATAAGTCCGCCAAGAATATTATAAAATGGGGTGTTCGAATTTAAGCCCGCAAAGGCGCTGCCATTATTGTTCCCCATAGAAGTAAAAGCATAGATTAATTCTGTAAGGCCATGTGCTCCTGGATTAGCGATTGAATCAATCCCAGCTGATGTGACTGCGCTTATCGCTGTAGAAACAAGCACTATCAGTGGCATGACCAGCACAGCCACTGCGGCCATTTTCATCTCGTAGGGTTCAATTTTTTTACCCAAATATTCAGGGGTTCGTCCAACCATGAGGCCGCCAACAAAGACCGTAATGATAACGAGCATTATCATGCCATATAAGCCACAACCGACGCCACCAAATACGACTTCACCCAAATGCATCAACCACAAGGGAACCAAGCCACCTAAAGGTGTAAAGGAGTCAAGCATGGCATTCACTGAGCCATTGGCAGTCGCCGTTGTTGCTGCAGCCCAAAGTGCTGAGTTAACAATACCAAACCGGGTTTCCTTGCCCTCCATATTCCCAGCAGGATAGAGCCCATATTTAACAGTTGGATCAACCCCTATTTTAATTAATGCAGGATTGCCTTGTTGTTCTGCAACCACTGAGGCGGTCATGAGTGGCACAAAAATGAGAAGCATGGTAATTAATAAGGCCCATCCTTGCCTCTTATCGCGCACCATAATACCAAAAGTAATACAAAATGCTGCAGGAATCAGTATTAATGCAGCCATTTCAAAAAAGTTGGTTAATGGTGTTGGATTTTCAAAAGGATGAGCAGAATTGGCATTAAAGAAGCCACCACCATTGGTTCCAAGCTGTTTGATTGCAATTTGTGATGCGGCTGGTCCCATTGGAAGGATTTGATCGGTAATTTTTATGGTTTGGGTTTTAGGGGTGCCTTGGTGGTCTAGAATGGGCTGTCCCAATGAGTCAGTAATGGGCTGTTGGTAGCTCATGGCTTGTGTGAGTTTTATTGTTTGATAGGGTTTGAAATTTTGAATGACCCCTTGTGAGGTTAAAAAAACGGAAAAAATCAATGAAAGGGGCAGCAATATATAGAGGGTACTGCGTAACACATCCACCCAAAAATTGCCAAGGTTGGTACTTTCATGCCTTACTATACCTCTTATAAGGGCCACCAATACCGACATGCCTGTTGCTGCAGAGACAAAGTTTTGCACGGTAAGCGCGAGCATTTGTGTGAAATAACTCATAGTGGTTTCACCACCGTAGGATTGCCAGTTGGTATTGCTGACAAAACTTACAGCAGTATTAAAAGCCTGGTGCGCAGAGGGTGCAGGAAAATTTTGCGGATTAAGGGGTAAATAGAATTGAGCTCGTTGAATGGCATAGACGAGCAAAAGGCCAATTAAATTGAATACCAGCATGCTGGATAAGTATTTTTTCCAATCCATTTCATTTTTTACATTAATGCCGCAGGCTTGATAAATAATACGTTCAATGGCATCCAGTCCACAGGACTTCCCTTCGTAGACGCGAGCCATATACCAACCAAGAGGTATAATCAGCATGGTAAGGAATACAAAATACAGAGAAATTTGAAACAAACCAATTTCAGTCATATAAAATCCATTGTTAAAACAATTCAGGCTTGAATAGTACTAGCAATAAATAAACAAACAATACCACTGCGATAATGCCACAGCACCAATACAAGCTCATGACTCACTCCTTGATAAGGTATCAAAAAATGCAATCAGGCCAAAGCAAAGCCCAAAGAAAATTAATGTGAGCATCACTAATAAAATATCCATGTTTGGGTGCCATCCTTTAAATTGGGGCAAAATTACATGAAAAAACCATCATGCAGATCCCCTAATTAAGTACTGTAGGTTGGGCCTTGGCCCAACAAATTCAACGTTCAATTACCCTCTACTAAAGCAAGTTGAAAGCCTAGTTAATTATATCCTCCGCTGTAAACCAGCAGCAGCTAAAATTTTGGTTGCTATTTCTTCGACGGAAAACTTGGTTGAATCAATATAAGGGATACGCTCATTTTTATACATCACTTCAACTTCACCCACTTCCAAACGGCATTGTTCTATTGATGCATATTGACTGTTTAGTCGGCGCTCGGATCTTATTTGATGTAATCGATGTGCATCAATTGTTAATCCAAACAACTTCTTTTTATAGGGTTTTAATGATTCGGGTAAATTTAATCCAATCAAGTCATCTTCAGTAAAGGGGTAATTGGCCGCTAAAATACCGTATTGCAATGCCATATATAAGCAGCTTGGGGTCTTACCACAACGTGAAACGCCTATGACAATGATGTCCGCCTTATCATAGCCTCGGGTTTTAATCCCATCATCGTGGTTTAAGGCAAAATCAACTGCTGCCATTCGATGTGAATAAGCTTTGTTGTTTGCTACACCATGAGTTCGTCCAACAGTATAGGATGATTTTTCATGAAGCTCAGTTTCTAAAGGGCCAATAAAAGTACTGAATAAGTCAAAAATGGATGCTTTGGATGTATTGATTTGTTGTCGTATTTCGGGATTGACTAAGGTCATAAATACCAGTGGTTTAATACCCTGCTCATCAAAAGTTTGATTAATACGTACTACTACATCCTGGGCTTTTTCTATCGAATCGATATACGGGATTGTAAGTCGTTCAAATTCAATATTTTCAAATTGCGTGATTAAGCTGTCGCCTAAAGTTTCAGCAGTAATTCCTGTTCCATCTGACAGCATAAAAATATAACGTTTCATCTATTTCACCTTGTGTACTTTAGCCCCAGATGCATGAAAAACCACTCATACATCTGGGAAGTTATTTTGGACACGATCTTTACTGTTATTTCGGTGGTTTGTTTCAATTGAAGAAACCGCCGTAATTCCGCTAGTGCTAATAAAAATACTAGCAGAAAATGTACTTATGTGTCCTCATCTGCTAGATTTATATTTATACCCCATACACATCAAGGATGGTTATTATGGAGCCCGATAGATTTAAACTGCATCAAAAACTTTATATATTTGGCATAGTTTGTCTGCTGTTGTGTTTGACTTTTTTGTTTCTGGCTGTTTATATTTTGCCCTTTTTGATCTGGGGATTACATTATGACGTTCCTAGTTTTATATCGTACCTCTTGGCCTTTTTTCAAGATTCCTATGAATACAGTTCTTTCGGTAGTAAGTTCTTGTTAGAAGTAATATTTTTAGGTCTGGGCTTGATTACGGGACTTATTTCCTATTTTATCTCTAACTATATTGACAACCAGATCTATGAGATTGTACCCGTTCTTGATGAAGAAGAAGCCAAACAACGTACACTCAAAGTGAAAGAGGAAATAAAGGAATCAGCCGGTTTAGGGCTTAAAATTTTAGGTTTAATGGTAATGATAGTTGCAGCTATTTTGGTCATACAGTTTATGCTTTGATGACGGAGGGATTATGTTTAGTATCAAGCGTTGGAAAATAAATCGGATTATTAAAAAAATAAAATCCATGCAAGCGAACCGTGTGCACAACCAACCTGGGGACGAGGTTTTAAAAAAAGAAATTTTATATTATTTTGATTTGGTTGCTCGATACAACAAATTAAAGTGTAACAAAAAATTTCCTTACGCCAACATCATGATAATAGAGTGCTATAAAGCCGCTGCTGCTTTGGATGATGCGACTGCTAATTTTCAGTTAGGACGGATTTTTATTGATGAAGCAAAATTCAGACAAAACCTTCAACTTGAGGGTGTTTTTAACAGTCCAGTAAACCTTAAATGGTGTAACCAACTTTATGAAGAAGCCCATGCGCATTTGTTTGCTGCTGAAAAATTAAATCATATTGGGGCAAAAAGATTAAGAGGGCTGTGTTTTATTAATGGTTGGGGTGTTGAAAAAGATAAAGATGCTGGGTTTGAGCTTGTTGTAGCAAGTATTGAGCAAGAGGGCAGTTGGGATAAGGTGCCGCAAATATTTGCAGATATAGGCTTAAATAAGCCCGAGTTTTTTGCGGCAATCATGCAGCGTCAGAAGAGCTCTCATTAATACGTTGTTGGTATTTTTGGGCGCCGGATTGGGCGGCGTGTTTCGTTATTGGACTTCCAGTATTGTCTATTGGTTTTTAGGGCGACAGTTCCCCTATGGTACTTTAGTGGTCAATGCAACGGGTTGTTTTTTGATGGGCTTGTTGTTTGTTTTAATACTAGATCGATTGGATGGTATTGGACCTCAATTACGTTCGTTGCTGTTAATCGGGTTCTTGGGTGGCTACACCACGTTTTCTTCCTTTTCTATAGAAACACTGAATCTCTTTGAGAGCGGCGCGTGGCTTAGTGCTGGCTTGAATGTAATACTCAATGTCACTTTGTGTCTCTCATTGACTTGGATCGGTATCATGGGGGGCAGGCAATTATGAAAACAATAGAGGTCATGGTCGTTAGAGTTTATATCATGGAGTCATCGCATCTGCTCAAAAAGACTGTTAGTTATTTGAAAAATGAGGCGAAAATTCGCGGTATCAGTGTTTTTCGTGCCATTGAAGGATTTGGAGAAACAGGCGACCATGGCATTTCAATGGTTGATTTGTCCCTTGATTTGCCGCTGGTAATTGAGTTTTTTGACAGTAAAGATAAGATTGAACTTGTTTTAGAATATTTAAACAAAACAATCAAACCTGAACACATGATTTTTTGGTCTGCTCAAACCAATGCTTAGAGGTTAATTTGAATAATAAAATTGCTCAATGGGCTGTTGTTGGTGCGGGGCCTGCAGGAATAGCGGCCGTAGGTCAATTATTGGA
>JBIODT010000055.1:0-11749 GCA_044445305.1 Legionellales bacterium
AGCCAGAGCTGAGTTTCGTTCCAGCAATAGCTTGAGTAGATGGTAGTCATCATAACGGGCTGCCAACCGAAGCAAGGCTGAATCGTTGGCCCATATTCCTGCCGTTTTAGGGCGTGGGTGGCATAAAGCCACCGCGCTGATTTTTGCAGCCAAATTCAGATTGGTCTCAAAGAGAATAGTTAATATGCTGTACCCATCCTCACTGCCTGCCAGGCAATACAATGCGGAGGTGTTAGCCTCGCCTAAAACATCAGGACGTAAGCAGCATAAATCATCGATGCTGACCTCTTTGGCCAGGTCTGGGTTTTTTTGCAAGCGTTCTTTAAATAAGCGGTGTCTGGCATGGTTCTCTGATGACAGCTCAAGGAGGTATTTTTTTAGTTCAGAAACAGCAAGGGAATGAGCCGCTGTTTTTTTTGTTTGTTCGTTAGATGCGGAAGGAGCGGCAGAAGGCTTCTTGGAGGTGTCTGCTGCCGTAGCTGGTGCTGTCTTAGCGGGTACTGCCTGTGGTCTGGGAGGCGCAGCGGGTTTGCTCGCTTTTTTTGCATCAAGGACTTTGGCTGTCGGTGGTGCTGTTTCAGAAGAGGCGTTTCCATTAATGACTGCGTCTATCTCCTTGTTACTCATACGCAAATGGAAACTCATAATCTGACGCGCCGCTGAAATGTTGCCTTGGCTCATATGGTGGCTTACTTGTTCCTGAAAGCCTTGACGTTCTTTCTGTAGCTTCTGTTCTGGAAGTTGTGCTGCTGGTTGCTCGAGTAGCAGTACTTGTAATGGCGGCAGCACTCCAAAGAGTCTTGCAGACAGAGTAGCAAAGCGCTTGCGCTCCCTATCATGGATAAACACGTTTTTTTGGGCTCTGGTAATGGCAACGTAGAAAGCATTAAGGGCATTCCATTGCTCCAGGCTTAATTCCGTCGCCGGGTTTTTTGTAGCCAGCTGCTGAAAATGTCTTTTTTGTGCGAAGGGCTCCCAAAGAATGACCGTATCAAAATCAAGGCCTATGACATCGGCAGCAGTTAAGATGTTATTGGAGCCCAGCTGCTGATTAATGAGCTTGCGCTCGTCCTCAGTGAGTTGTTCTGCAATGACAACGGTTCCGGATAAGGCGCCATAATGTTTGATGTGCTGCAACTGTTCTTGGTCAACCCAGGCTATCTCACCACCCGCGGGTAAGGTGGATTTAGTTGCTTTATAGGGACGTCGCTGGGCACTGTTGCCATCCAGTGCATATTTGGCATCCATCAGATGATTGGCAACCGCTATTATCTCCGGGGGGCAACGCCAGGTTTTGGGAAGGGGGTGCTCGGTGTAGCTCTGATAGCGTTGATGAAACAGCACCTTGAGACAGTTGTGAACATAGGGTGAAGAAAAAAGGCATTGCTCGCTGTCAAGACAGGCAATAAAGTGCCGGCCTTCAACCTGCTTCATTAAAGAAGCCAGGGCTACAGGTGGCAGGTTTTGGGTTTCGTCACAATAGACGGCAGAATAGTTCTGAGCAGCAGCTGTATTTAAGGCCGTGACCATAGGGTCAAACAGGTGCTCTTGCTCCAAATGGGCCAGCCAGGTGCCTAGCAAGGCAATAAACTGCTGTTGTTGTGCCGTAGCTCCAGAGTAATAGCACTGCCTTTGTCCCAGGCTAAGGTATTTCTCCGCACCCAAAGCAACAATGAGACTGAATTCATAATGAAGTATCTTAGCGTCGCCTGCAACCTTCTGCTCTGCCAACCACTGCTTAAACAGCCCGTGATGCACCTCTGTCCTTAAGCCTTGGTGGTGTAATTCCAGCAAGCTGTTCCAGGTGGCAAATTCTACGGTGGCGGCAGGATGTTGCGCTGTCGTCTGGTAGTGCGCTTTTAACTGGCCCAACAAATGTTGTGGGCCAACGAACAAGACCCTGCTCGCGCTAGCACTACTGGCTGCTTGGGCTGAAGCCGCTGCTTCAGGCTCCCTGTCTAAATTTTGCAGCATGATATTGTATAATAAAGCGGTTTTCCCTGCTCCTGGTGGTCCTAATAAGAGTAAGGGTGTTGGGCGACTCAAGGCTTTCTGCTGGCTGGCATCCAGGATAAGAATCCGGTCTTTGTAGGGGATGGTTGGCAAAAAGGTCAGCGCTTGGCAATCTTTACTTTTAGCCAGCACAGGTACAGCTGCATCAGGCTCTGGCTCCAAAGCAAATGCAGCGGTCTGACTGGCACCTGGCGCGCTAAGCTGGCGTTCAAATTTTGCATAGTTATGGTCAGTCATCACACCTATAACCATCAAGGCAGTTTGCGCCCCTTCATGCGCGACATAGGTATAGATTAGGCGCTTTTCTTTATCGATTTTTGCGCGGTAGACGGCATTGCCCTGGAAGTGCGACCACCCAGCAAGCTTCTTCACTTTATGGCAACTGCCTTCTAAAATAGACCGAATTAAGCCTTTATGTTCTTCTAATTCCGATTTATCTACGCGCTGACTGTCAAATAAAATATGGATCATTTTTAACCGCCCATTAATTTTGTCTATTTAATGGGCTTACTGTACTCAAATATCAATCAAAGATCAAGGAGCGACAACTTTGCGCGAAAAAATAAAGCAATGGTGAATCTTAGTATTACGTTTAAAATCCTGATCTATAGTTTGAGCGCTGATATCGCTCACTGCATAAGCCTCTTTTAATGCTGCATCTAATTTAAACTGGCGGCAATTGGTTGAAAAATATAAAACACCATTCGGATTTAATAAACGCATGGCCGATGCCACTAAAGCACTGTGGTCTCGTTGAATATCCAGGGTATCAGTCATCCGTTTCGAGTTGGAAAAACTGGGCGGATCTAAAAAAATAACATCAAATCGGTCTTTGGTTGACCGCAACCACTCTCGGCAATCAAATTGCACAAATTGGTGTTTGGCTAAAGCCAGCTGATTCAATTTGAAATTGTCTTCGGCCCAACGTAAGTAAGTATTGGATAGATCCACGTTGGTCGTTATTGCGCCGGCTAAAGCGGCGTGCACACTGGCACTGGCGGTATAACAAAAACAATTAAGAAACCGTGTTCCGGGTGTTAACTTCGCAAATCGTAACCGCAACAGCCTGTGATCTAAAAACAAGCCCGTATCCAAATAATCGTATAAATTAATCTTAAATTTTGCCTGACCTTCGGTTACGGTCATGGTGCGCTGAGTTTGATCCATTTTTTGATACTGATCATTGCCTTTTTGCTGCTTGCGTTGTTTGACCACCAATTTATCAGGCGCAATACCTAGGGCTCTGGGCACAACCTGCAGCACCTCTAAACTGCGCTTTTCAGCCGTATGAATGGGAATACTCGCCGGTGCCACATACTCCTGCAGCACTGCCGAATCATTATAGATATCTATGGCATAGGCGTATTCAGGCAGATCGGCATCATAAACACGATAACAACTGATGTTGTTGTTTTTGGCCCATTTTTTAAGGTGGCTGTAGTTTTTTACCAATCGGTTTAACAGCATTTGTGCATTTTCTGTCAGCTGGCTACTGACGGCGCCCTTTAATTGATTCTCTGCCGTTAATTCCAGACAGTATATTTTGCACTCTAGAGCACCATTGTACAAGCTGTATTGTTTGTTGGCTCGTAAGCCCATGGCTTTTGCAAGCAAGGGATTTGATGTCAAAATGGCCGCATGCCAACCTTGATAATAAGCATGCAAAGTCACTCCCAACTGCTGGTAAACAGGGAGCAGGCGGGTTGCATCCCCAAGTCTTTCACCATAAGGCGGATTACAAACCAATAAGCCCTTGTCCAGCAAAGGCTTACAATCTTTAACTGCCTGCGCCTTAAATTCGACCAAAGGCAACACGCCCGCATGCTCGGCATTGGTATGAGCCATAGCAATTGCTCTGCTGTCAGCATCGGTGCCTAATAATTTAACTGCTAAGGGTTTTACCTGCTCTAGCGCCTGAACACGTAATTTTTCCCATAAAGAGGGTTCGTGTTGCGCCCAAAACTGTAATGATTGATCTTGACGCAGCAAACCTGGGGCAATGTGAGCTGCCATCATCGCAGCTTCGATCACTATCGTACCGGAGCCACAAAAGGGATCGTGCAAACCGTAGCCTTTGGCTGCTAATTCAGGCCATTTAGCCCGTATTAAGAGTGCTGCAGCAACATTTTCCTTCACCGGTGCCATCCCAGCTTTACTGCGATACCCCCGTTGGTGCAAGCTGTACCCTGTTAAATCAAAACTAACGGTGAGCTCGTCATTTTTTAAATAGGCGTGGATTAAAATTTGTGGGTTTGCTTTGTCTACAGTAGGCCTTGAACCGTTTAAACGACGAAAATGATCGACTATGCCATCTTTGACTACTTGTGCACCAAACATGGTATTGCGTATGTGTTCAGATGCACCATGAAACTCAACGGCTATTGATTTGTCTTGTGAAAAAACCGTCTGCCAGTGAAATTGCGTGCACAATTGGTGCATTATTTGCTCGTTGGCAGCATGTCCATTAAAAAGAATTAATTGTACTCTATTGGCAATCCTCGACCACAGGCACAGCTGATAGAGTACTACTAGAGTAGCGTCACCGTACACGCCTTGAGGACTAACACGTGTGATCTTTAAACCCAAGGCTTTAAGTTCTTCTTCTAGAAGGTATTCAAGACCTTTCGGACAACTAACAAACAGCGAATGATTCATTTTATAACCGACCTTAAATAACGAAAAAGTGCTTTGGCCGCACCGGTATTGGTTTCTTTCAAATGGTCATCTACGGCTTTTTTAATGAGCTGTCTTAATTGCTGCACATCTTCGGGATGATAAGCATCAATAAATTCAGTCAAGGCGTCTTTGCCCTTGTTGATCAATTGGTCGCGCCACAACTCAACTTCATGAAAACCGGCAGTAACCGCGCTGTCCTCTTCCAGAAGATGGTCATAAGCGGTAAGAATGACCTCAAAGTCTGCAGCACGCATCAACTTGCCAATTAATTGAGCCTGACGTCGTTTAGCGCCATGGCTTTTAATTAATTTGGCATCAACAATTGCCTTGTATAAATTATCAGGCAGCGGTAAGGAATTGAGCTTGGTAAGACTTAAGGCTACAAGCGCCACGCCTACTTTTTGCAAAGCATCGGCGTCTCTTTTTTTCTGTGATTTACTGACTGGCTCATCCATAAATATACACTGTTATCTTAATAGTGTGCTGATTATATACTATACCCAAGATGCTTGGAAACGTATCTTTCTTTTTGACGACAATTTGTCTATGCTAATGCACCCATACCCCAAACAAAAATCAATTTATGCCTATAACAAAAACGGAATTTAACCTCATCATTACTTTGCTAGGCGAGATCATGAGCAAAAAAGCCGCATCAGGACAGCCGCCTCGAGCAGAAGAGAATAGATGGATACGGAGTTCAATTAGCAGCTATTGGCATAAGCTGGCTGCACTTTACCACCCAAAATCTGTGCCCGCTGTCTATAGTGAATTCTACGCACGTTATGATGGCGTGTACCTGGGCCTAAGCACGAGCACTGTCTATACCATTAATTTGTGCGCCATTCAAAACCAATTAAACCAAGATTTGAATGACCAACAAGTACCTTTAAAATATACCGGTCTATATAAACAAGTAGACCATAAAGGATGCTTCTCACCTAAGAACAGCGCGTCAGAACAACTTGATCACATTTATACTGAAGCTCTAAAGCCTCCAGTTCAACCGAAAAAGATTGTTCTTGGCTTTTTCATACGCCCTGCACCCTATTGGCCCAATGCGGCACGGCATCATGCTGGTGTTACGCAGGCAGGCATTTCTATGCCACTTGTTACCGAGAAGCACGAATTAGAGCCAGAGCCAAAACGATTAAAGCACGGGTGAATTTAATCTATGAGTTGCGGTAACGCAGGCGGGCAGGCAAACGTTTACGTGAATGAGCGCTGTCGCGCGACTGGTTTATTTTTAAAACAGTAAGTTATTTCAGACACGATTCTAACCACAATTACCCCCATTGATACACATCCTTTCGATGGCCAACAGAAAGAACGTTATGTACATGGTTTAATTATACAATATTATACAAATTAACAACTCTAAAGCTGACAAGCGCGGGTATCAACACCTACCTGTCCAAATACAGATTGAACCTTATCTGTATCTAGTGATAAATCCTTGGCTGCATACAGTATCCCACAAGCAGCGTCCTTAAACTCGGTGGTGGGTGTCCAGTATTTGGCATTGGCTGTGAGCATGACGTGGTAAGCCGTTTTAATGCCCATGTTTTTTGATAATAAATAAAACGCCTTATTAAATATGCCACTGGCTTTATGCACAATAAAGCTTTGTCTTTTTTGTGGGTCGCTCCGCTCTTGGGCATGAACCAGCAGTTCGTCGTAACTGATGGCGCAATACGCACCATTGCTTTGTGCAAGGTTTTTATCTAAACAATCAGCAGAGTCGCCATCGGATGAAGGAACATCCATAAACCGCAGTGCCTTGCGCAAGGAATCTCGCACTATTGTTTCACCGACACCCCAGGTCATTTCTTCAGACGAGGTATAGGCTCTTTTGTACAAGAGTGTTGTTGTTTCTAACAGATAGGCTCGCGATGCCTGGCCTGCCATGTCGGATACCGATTCATTCAGTGCGCCAGATTGATCATGGTATTCAAGACCTGAATGTTGTTGTGTAAATCCATGTGTGACTTCATGACCGACTACATCTAAAGAAACTAAAGGAAAGAACGTATTGCCATCGCCAAAAGACATGGTTTTACCATTCCAGAAGGCATTATCAAAACTCTCACCAAAATGAACACGCACCACAAGCTGCATTGACTGTCCATCTTGGGTTTGTAAGGCCTTTACACCATACCATTGCTGGTACATGTCCACGATGACTTGGCCAAAATAATAAGCATCATTACCTGGTGAAAACGCACCATTGATGTTTGCCCCGGTATTGTGATCACACAAGTATTGAAAAGGTGTGCTTATGGCGTCAGACCAATCCCAAAAGCTGCCAACATCAACCAATTTAACTGATGGCGTTTCCATCACACACCAAAGTCCATCTTGCTTGACATCCAGAGCAGGCAATCCATCCTTGCCATACCAATATTCGTGTACTTTTTCATTACCGCCAGGACCGCTGTCCAGGTAGTTTGTAATATTATCCCATTGCTTTATAACCGCACCAGTATTCGCATCAATCACAAAAAAAGGCCAAACGGGCTTGTTGTCGCTCTTAATGCCTCTAAATGACGACAAGTAGATCAATTTCAGCTCGCCGCCTTGATCCTGCCTGATCTGTAGCTCACTGACTGCATCGGTCGTATTTATTGATGGGTTGATACTGAAATATGATTTTTTAGCCAACTCTAAAGCTTTTTTTTCGCTAACGACTGGCCGAATATAGAGGTCGATGTCATCGAATAGACGCCCATTAATTTCTTCATTGCCTTGAGCGTGACTTATCATCACTTGCGCACCAACCACAGGGATGCCTTGATACAATTGCTGGTAACGAATAATGGTTTTACCATCCACTACCGTTTCACCCAGTTGCTGCAGCGTATTGCTTGCCACCGCCGTTACTGCCATGACGTTTGTTGCATCGGTTGATGCTTGTACTAACCGAAATTTACTAATACTACTAAGCGGGGCTTGATAGAGCTCAAGTTTGTTAGCGGCAAAAAGACTCTGGGCTATCAGAGCCAGAGAAAAAAAAACCATCTTTTTAAACATAGAGAATCCTTAAAGCCCGCAATTCATTTAATGGTAACGCATTGGTGTATATTATGCAAATATGTATATATTAAGTTCTGTCAAAAACTATTTTTGACAGAACTCGTATCTTCAAGAACAAGTCAACCAGAGGCGAAAACTATCCGGCAAGAGGGTAGGATGACATTTTCATTTCCTGTAACGGGGGTGCTGATGGAATGGCTTGTTTTTGCCATAAGCTATGGGGAGACTGTGCAGCACCGAAGTGTCTTACTACTGCCTGCTGTTCCAATGTTGATAATACTTTGAAAATGGTATTTTTATTTGAAAACAAGTCGGACAGGTCCTCAAATAATAAATCAAACGAACCTACAAATGAATGCTCGCTATAACCTGAACCACCTGTTGCAGTACCCATCCAATGGTCTTCATATTTAATGTTCTTACAGCACTCATACCCAACGCCGACGCCAAATAAACTAGCACAAGCAAGCGTACCACCAAGTAAATTACCAGCTATTTTAAAAGGGTTTCGTTGGTATCCATAATCCGTATCACGCCCTAATTGCCAGACAGAATATCTCAACTGCTCTATATCACTCTCAACAGGAGATGGTGCATCAAGTACTGTTAATTGACGCTCTATTATGGTTAATAAACGTTCTTTAGCGGCTAATTCATTTTTTAAGGGTATTAAGGGAAACCGTAAACAACATGATGCGCTCCTCTCATAAAAAATAGAATTATTAATTACAGCCATGAGTTCTGGTATACGCTTTAATGATTTGGCAATGGCTTCTAAAGCCAGCTGATAGTTGCCTTGGGGTAAAGCCTTAGCTGAATTAGCCCCATATTCATGCGTGTTTTCTAACAAACCAGGTTGCTCGGTGTAGTACTCACCGCCATCAATTCCCGTTACTCTTCTAGTCGGTAACAAGTTCACAAGCTTTTGTGTGCAATTACTTTGTAACTCAACCAAGGCAGCGCTATAAGCTATAACTATAGATTGCAAGCGTTGTTGTGTGGCTGCAAGCCGTATTTGCATTTCCACTGCATTCTCAGGTAACTGAGCATAGATACGTCTTCTTGTCTTTGCGGACAGTCTCATATGTTTTTACTCCAATTAAATTCAGCCGTTAATGCCCAAGACAAGATACTTCATAGAAGCTGTCGCTGTCCATAAGAGCAGAATTGCTGCTGCAGTTTTAACGCAGTATAGATTGTGCTACCAGAATCAATTAGACTATAAAAACGCAGTTTATGACCATGCACAAGGATGAGATATGTTAAAAAAAACCGTGTTTATTGGATTGGGCTTATTAGTCACCTTAGGTGCTTTTGCCGCTGATGCGCTATTTAGTGAAGAGCTGCCTTTAGTATGGCAGCCAATTATCACCGTAAGTGGCGGACCTGCCTGGACCTCGCCAGGCAAAGATCAAGTCATTTATCCTATCAATAACCCACCCACCATTACCCAATACTTGGCAGATGACGCCACTGAGGCCTTAGGTACTGGTGAGTTGTTTTTTGGCCTGCAACGGCTTGTTTATCCCGGTATTACCGGACAATTCGGTATTGGTTTGGCTGGCGCTGGTGAAGCATCATTATCGGGTGTAACCACGGTTGATGGGATACCCGATGTATACGGCTATCAGTACCAAATTGAACATGCTCGAGTAGAGTTCAAAGGAAAACTCATCAACAACTATTTTAGTTCGTTGGTACAACCCTATCTTAGCGGAAGCTTTGGCGTTGGGTTTAATAATTCACACGATTATAGCGCCAGTTCAGTCGATCCCATTTTAGACCCCGCACCGTGGTTTGCACCCCACACACAAGTTGCTTTTTCCTATACTCTGGGCGCGGGTTTACAAGCCATGGTAACCGAGCACTGGCAAGTGGGTATGGGTTATGAATTTGCGGACTGGGGAAAAAGTAATTTAGAGGGCAACATCAACGTGACTCAAGGCCTTGCACTAACGCATTTGTATACCAATGAATTACTCTTTAGTTTGGGTTATGTATTTTAGGCCCGGTATTTTTGCAAGATCAAAGCAGCATTAGCACCACCAAAAGCAAAGTGGTTGGATAAAGCGATGTCAATGGACTTTGAGCGCGCCACATTAGGGATGTAATCCAGATCACAGACTGGATCGGGTTGGTGCAAATTAATGGTTGGTAATAACAAACCCGTTTGCAAACTTAAGGTGCTTGCGATGATTTCCATAACTGCCGATGCGCCTATGGCATGCCCAGTCATTGCCTTTTGGGCTGTAATTGGCAGTTCATAGGCGCGGTCTCCAAAAACTGATTTTATGGTCTGGGTTTCAGTCACGTCATTTAATTGGGTGCCAGTACCGTGGGCATTAATATAGTGGATGTCGTTTGCTGATAATTTCGCATCATTTAAAGCAGCCAAAATGGCACGAACCTGTCCTTGCGAATTAGGAGCGGTGATATGAAAGGCATCACAGCTGCTGCCATAGCCAATAATTTCTGCAAGAACGGTAGCACCTCTAGCCTTGGCCTGTTGTAACTCTTCCAGTATGATAATACCCGCCCCATCCGCCATCACCATACCATCACGATTGAGGTCAAAGGGACGACTGGCCTCTGCTGGATTTTCATTATGAGTCGACATGACGCGTAATTTACACCAGGCCGCCATAACAGACTCCCAAAGTAGCGACTCGGTGCCACCGCAAACGGCTGTCGAAATGTTGCCATGAACTATTTGTTGGTAAGCAGACCCTATTGCCTCCGCTGAGGAAACACAAGCATTAGAAACTGTTGTATTAGGCCCCCCAATACCAAAAGCGATAGCAATATGATTAGCGACTGAGTTCGGCATGCCTCTAATGACACTAAGTGGTGGAATTTTTTTCCAACTGTCAGTATAAAACAGCTCATAACCCTGCTCAAGCTCCGGATAACCGCCCAAACTTGTGCCCACATAGGTCCCGGCACTGGAAAGCTCCGCGGAGGTTAGTCCTGCGCGCTCAATGGCATGATGCGCACAATACAGCGCGTATTGAGCAACGCGCGGGTAGCGCTTGCTTTTATTAAACTCCGGTAACTGATCAAGGGATAAATCGGTAATCTCGCCAGCTATTTGTGTTGTATAAGGTGCAGGATCATAAGATTGAATTCTTTTGATACCAGAAAGACCTTGGCTGGCAGCGTTCCAAAACTGCTCTATTCCTGTCCCAATGGCGGAGGCTATCTCCATGCCAGTAATCACAACCCTCTTTTTCATGCCTGTTCCTTGTATTGGGGTTTGAACCAAGCTGCATGCAAAAAAACACATGCAGCTTGGTAGCAATATTTTTGCTCGCAATATTAAGGGTGAGATTTAAAGCCTGTCAAGCCCTATTTTATTTACGCAAGCAGGGAGCTAAATCCTCAGGATCGTCATCATTTTTTTTGAATGAACTATACTTAAGATTACTAAAGCTGTTGACCACTCATTCTTCGCGCCTACGCCCCGCGGCTTGACCGAGGGACGTAGGCGGGGGAGGATGAATGGTCAACAGACCCAACCATCAAAGGAGAATAATCATGAATAGTGAATTACTCAATCTGTTAGCGGTCATTGTTTTATTTGGTGTGGTCGGATGGGTTATTTTTGCCTTTATTCCTATGGCCGCTTCGGTTAAATCGCTTCTCAATGCCCTGATTGTTATTATATTGTTAATTTATATTTTGCAATTTTTTGGAATCATTAAGACGATTTTACCAATGATAAAACTGCTGCATTAGGCACTGGACATTACCCACAAGTTATCTCATGGGAAATAATTATAACATCACACACAACACTCAAACAGTGCGTCATTGCGAGGCCACGAAGCAACCCAGCAACCGTCACTCCGAACTCGCTGGATTGCTTCGTAGCCTCGCAATGACGGGCTCTATTGGTTCATTGCGTTTTTTAGTTTTGTGCTGCATCCATATCGTTACCCACAAGTTACCTCATGGAAAATAGTTATAACATCACACACAGTACTCAAAACAGGGCGTCATTGCGTTTTTCAGTGCGTAGCCTTGATGC
>JBIODT010000056.1:0-11700 GCA_044445305.1 Legionellales bacterium
CTGTATACGCAGATCCTATCAATTTATTGCCCGGTGATAATGGTTTTATATGTGCCAAAACACCTTCAATACCACAGGCATCCAAGGCATCTGAAATAAGCGTGGTACTTAAGTGCTGCAGTTGTTGCATTTTTTTTGACAAAGACAAGGGATTATCCTTTTATTATGATACTGCGCGCAATATGGCTTGAGCCATCTCCTGCGTCGACGCGTACCCACCCAAATCATAGGTAACACACTGGCCTGAAGTTACAACCTTGACCACAGCATCCCTGATGATTTGAGCTTGATTTTTATAATTAAAATGCTCCAACAACAAACCAATGGTTAGAAACATGGCGCAAGGATTCGCCTTATTACGACCTATACGCGGCGCGCTGCCATGCACTGGCTCAAAATAACAACTATCTGGTCCAAGGTTGGCACTTGGAGCCAAGCCCAGCCCACCCATAACGCCTGCACCTACATCAGACAAAATATCACCAAACATGTTTTCAGCAACTATCACGTCAAACATTTCAGGACGCCTGACCATCCACAAGGCCACTGCATCCACATTCAGAATGTCCGCAGTGATCTGAGGGTATTGAGCCGCTACCGCTTCAAAAATCGTGCGAACAAAATGACTGCTTTGGCGAAAAACATTAGGTTTATCAGCCAAAGTAACGTTTTTCATCTGATGATGAAGCGCATATTCAAATGCAAAAACAAACAAGCGCGTCAAGCCAGTTTTAGTTTGTAAACGCAAGGTGCAACTTACCTCATCGGCTGGTAAAGTACTCCAATCAGGATTGTTTTCTAACAAACTGAGCAACTGGGAAGGAATAGGATAATAATCAAAACCCGCATACAAACCTTCGGTATTCTCTCTAATAACACAAAAATCAAATAAAGTAGTGCCTTTCTGGATGTTAAAGCAAGGTCTTACATTAGCAAAAAGACGAAGCTTTTGTCTTAATTGTATAATGGGCGACACATAAGACCGATTTTTATCACGGCATTTTGCAGACAGTGCCTGCATTGCTTCTTGATGGGGCTTGCTGGTAATAGCCCCTAATAGGGTTGTATCACATTGGCCTATCAAGTCCCATGTTCTTGCAGGTATAGGCGTACCCTCTTCTTCCCAAAAATGCCAACCAATATCCCCAAAACACAATTCAACCGGTATTTTTAACGCAGCAAAAACCGGCAATGCAGCCAGGGTGACTTCAGCGCCAATGCCATCTCCAGGCAATACGGCTATACGCAACAAGCGCTCAGATGTCATCATTCAATGCCGCTAATACCATCTTTTTACAAAAAGCTTCATTGTCTTGTAAAACACGCATTCCTGCGTCTGGAACCAGCAACAAACGCCCTGTTTTCGGTGCCATCACATTATTTATATTCACTAATTGTGAATGCGCGCCAATCAAATGCAGGTGGTTGACAACAGTTTCATTTAAAATGGCTGTTGAATCAGTTTCTAAAACACGCTGCAAACCTGAAATCAAACGGGTTAGCGCCAATGATTCATTTTCAACATTAAAGGTGGTTGGGGGTTTATTGGGATAAAGAACTGGTTCATACAAACGCATCAATGCATTTTGTAATTGATTTTGTTGGCAAAGACGAATGACATCACCAAGATTGGTCAACAATGATGAGTCAGCAATTGTAGGGGTTGAGAACAATACAATCGGCTTATTTGTAAGGTTAAAAACAGACAAACACTGTTGTAAAATAACACCACCCAATGAGAAACCAAAAAAAGCATCGTGCGTCGACAGATACCCTAAAAGCTTGCGCCTCCATGTCTGATAATATTCTTCATTGCTGCCTTCACTGCTCACAACAGTCAGCGGATCCAGCACATCAATAGAATAATCAGCAGCAAGAAAGGAAAGCCAATCTTTAATGGATTCAATTTCTTGTGGTTGCGGCATAATAGGAGCGATAACCAGTATTTTTTTCATGGATCAAGCCTTACGCTGTTTCATTTCTGCGGTTGAAAGATCATCTATGCCTCGAATAAATTCATCCATGTCAATCAACTCAGCACCAATTCCAAGCGCTTCCCGCACATAATTGGCGCCACGCAATAATGAATCCAAATCATATGTCTTAATGTGCATTGCATGCAAATAGGCCGTAAAAAATTCCGTTTTAAGATTGCCTATGCCTTTGCCCATCCCTGCAAGCGAAGCATCGATGTATGTTGAACCTGCTTGTATGGCAGCCAAAGTGTTCATCTGAGCCAACCCTAAATTATCATGCGCATGGAAGCCAAAAGGAATGGAATATTGTTGCGTTAATTTTGTGTACATACGTTCAACCTGACTTGGCAGCAAACTTCCATTGGAGTCAGCAAAATAAATCATGTCAGGATGGTAAGCACTCACGTCATCAACCACCTCCTGACATTCAACTTCAGTGTAATGTGATGCGTGTATGAAATTAACAGAAACAGCCAAACCCTGCTGCTTCGCTTTCTTAATTAAGGGACAAGCCTCACCTACACTGCCTTTGATGACACAGATTCGGAGTAAATCAACACCGCTTGCTTTTAACTCTTTAAGATCGGTTTCAGCAATGTTTTTAGGATGCGCCATCACGGCGATTTGTGCTTGTTTAATTTGCGATTTGCAAAACAAAAGGTATTCTTTTTGGCACAGCCCAGCAGGACCTAAATTATCAATGGGATGAATAGAGCCGTTTCTATAGCCGATTTCGATGTATTCAAGTCCTGATTGATCAAGTGCTGTTAAAATATGCCGCAAATCATCGCTTGAAAAGTGAAAATTGGTTCTATGACCACCATCTCTTAAGGAGGTATCAAGCATCTTTATTAAAGGCATCATGCTAAGGATCCAAGTAAGTAATAAGTCAAGCCAGCCCATGCTGTAACGAATAGCAACCTGGCGTAAAACATGATTTTTTTGTTTTTACACAACAAACACAGGTAGGCTATTGGGTGGCGGAAAATTAACGCGCGGACTATTTTTTTAGTGACTCGATTGGGCTTGCCCTTTAATGGTATCTCATGAATTTTTATACTTGGATTGTGATTTACCTCTATAATCACCCCATTTGACGACTCGATTGGCACATTAATATCAGGGCACTCCACATCAATGCCAACCAAATCAAGTCCCATGGTCGCAGCAACACGAATCATCAACTTTCTATTTTTTTTACAAATACGTGTATTCAATGCTTCAAATACACCGCCTCTACTTGCATTAGAGGTATAACCCAACGGCACCATTTGATCCAAGCCAGGAATAGAATCCAGATCAAAGCCTTGTTCATCTAATCGCATCTGACACTCATCATCCACAACGATTAGGCCCAAAGCATCATTGGTTGTTATCCGAGCTTGATTCGTTAACTCAATTAAGTCCCTAATACTGTGTAAACCATCTCCCAGAACCCGTGCCGGGTAACGTTGAATGACACCAATAATCTGTCTTTGAAACACAAGCACACGATAGGAGTTCATCCGCCCATGAAACTCTTCAAAATATAAAAATTCTTGAGATAAAAGATGCGCGTCTATATGTTTCCTTAACTGTTCAAAGGATGTTACGTTACATAAAACGCCCTCACCTTTTGCCAAATCTAAGGGTTTCACAACCAAGGGAAAAGCCAGATGACCGATGGCTTCTTCTAATTTACCCTCTTTGTAAGAGTCTATATGCATTGCATCACCTCGAGGAACAGGAATGCCAGCTGATGCTAATATTTTATTTGTACTGTATTTGTTTTTTGCGATGCTCGTCGTGGATGTACTATTAAATGGCGTATTACCCGATTGAAAAAAATAACGATTCTTACCCAATGTCAGTTCACAGGCATTAAATTCATCAAGAAGTTGCGGGGAAAGATACAAATCCAACGCACTGTTGTAATAACATATTGTATTGTTATCCATGTTCAGTTAGATCCTCTATAAAAAAAATTATATACCTTCCATGGATGGTATAAGGGCTATTGCCGGGTGTTTGCTGGCACAGTAGGCAAAATAGTAATTTCCGCAACAGACACATGCGCAGGCCTGGTAATAGCATAATATACTGCATCTGCAATGTCTTCAGCTAAAAGTGGCTCGAAACCATCATAAAATGCGCTTGCTTTTTCTGCATCATTCCATCGTACTGTACTGAATTCAGTTTTTACCGCGCCAGGAGCCACCTCCATGACACGAATCGGTGATCCTAATAAATCCATACGCATGGAT
This sequence comes from Legionellales bacterium, assembly GCA_044445305.1. Classification (GTDB taxonomy): domain Bacteria; phylum Pseudomonadota; class Gammaproteobacteria; order Legionellales; family Legionellaceae; genus Legionella. The sequence continues at coordinate 4,220 of JBIODT010000056.1, forward strand.
TTAGTAATCGCACGAACTGCGTGCTTTGTTGCACAATAAACGTTGCCATTAGGATAAAGAGTCTGGCCAGCAATAGAGCCAATATTAACAATATCGCCACGATTACGAGGCATCATGTGTTTTAAAACAACATGAGTGACATAAAGCAATCCCTTAACATTGGTATCAATCATAACATCCCAGTTATCTGGAGCGCCATTCTGAATCGGATCGCTACCCAATGCCAATCCCGCATTATTAATCAAAACGTCAATCTCTTTCCATTCATTCGGTAATGAACCTAATTTTTTTTCAACTTGCAAGCGATCACAAACATCCAACTGAATAATTAAAGAGGATGTTCCATGTAATTCTTCCAGTGTTTTAGCCAAAGCTTTGAGTCTGTCTAAGCGTCGTGCAGTCAAAATAAGTTTTGCGCCAAAGGACGCAAAAAGCCGAGCACAAGCCTCACCAATACCACTGGAAGCACCAGTAATTAATATCACTTTGTTTTTAATGCTGATCATCAATTTCCCCGCCTCTTTATAAATTATAGACCCAGAAGAACATAATTTGATCTTTTTGGTAACATATATTGCGACAAGGGTAATGTAAGTTTCTTTGATAAACATCACCGTCATCTTTGCGCTATAACAGGAAGTTATTCCAGTCACGTTCCTTATCGAATTTGCACCGCGAACGAATCCCTGCAACGAAGACCGCAGGGTCATTCGTGCTCTTGAGTATAGCAGTATACATTGAAACTCGAAAATGGGCCCCGCAGTCTTCGCCGTGGGGATTCGTTCACAGTGAAAATTCGATAACGTCCAGTTAAGACCTTTAATGTTTAAATGATTTAATCACTATACTTTTCAATAGACAAATACTAAACAAGCTGATATTATTTTATTTAAACCTTGTTGTTGACTCCGCCAACCAGTAAATGTAGTGTTGTGCGCTGAGATTTCTCATACCCTATGAATTGAAATATACCCATCAGTGAAAGGTATAATGCCTCGCTTTATAAAGTAGACTTAAATTATGACAAAAAAATTATATATAAAAACAAATGGTTGCCAGATGAATGAATACGATTCATCCAAAATGGCAGAAGTGCTGTTTCATTCGCATGGCCTCATCAAAACAGAAAAAGTTGAAGACGCCGATGTCATCCTGCTTAATACTTGTTCTATTCGTGAAAAAGCTCAAGAAAAAGTCTTTTCACAATTAGGACAATGGCGTGAATACAAAGCCAAAAATCCTCATGTTGTCATTGGCGTTGGTGGCTGTGTGGCCAGTCAAGAGGGTGCGGACATCATTAAAAGATCGCCCTTTGTTGATATCGTTTTTGGCCCGCAGACACTACACCGACTGCCTGCACTGCTCAACAAACGACTTGAAACTAAAAAATCGGTTGTTGACATCAGCTTCCCTGAAATTGAAAAATTTGACCACTTGCCTGCGCCAAGAGCCGAAGGACCAACTGCTTTTGTTTCCATTATGGAAGGTTGCAGTAAGTATTGCAGCTTCTGTGTTGTCCCTTATACCCGTGGCGAAGAAATCAGCAGACCTTTTGATGACATACTCGCTGAATGCTACCAACTGGCAGTGCAAGGTGTAAGAGAAATCAACTTACTGGGTCAGAACGTCAATGATTACCGTGGGATGATGGAAAATGGCGATAAGGCCGACCTCGCGCTGTTAATCCATTATCTTGCGGCCATAGAAGGTCTTGACCGAATTCGCTTTACTACGTCACACCCTTTAGCCTTTTCTGATAATTTAATTAATGCTTATGCTGAAGTACCTGAGCTTGCAAACCACCTGCACTTACCCGTGCAAAGTGGATCGGACCGTATTTTAGGCTTAATGAAACGTGGTTATACTGCTCTGGAATTTAAATCTAAAATTAGAAAATTACGCAAAGTCCGTCCTGACATACGCTTGTCTACAGACATCATTGTAGGATTTCCTGGTGAGACCGATAAGGACTTCCAAGACACAATGGATTTGGTGCATGAAATAGGCTTTGATACCTCTTTTAGCTTTATATACAGCCCAAGGCCTGGAACACCTGCAGCCAATCTACCCGATGAAACACCTCTAGAAGTAAAAAAACAACGTCTGAGCGTGTTACAAAACCGCTTGTTATTAAATGCATCTCAATACAGCCAATCCATGATTGGAAGCACTCAAAACATTCTGGTAACTGGGTTATCCAAAAGAGATTCACAACAACTGGCAGGTCGAACAGAATGTAATCGTGTTGTTAACTTTGATGGCCCAGCGCATTTAATAGGTCAGTTTGTTACCCTACAAATTACTGAAGCGCTCCCCAACTCACTGAGAGGACGTCTCAATCAAGTTGAGATACAACAATCCTAATGATAGAACACATACAAAAACAAATGACCGTTCCACGTGAATGTCACAACCAACGTGTAGACTCTGTGATCGCACACTTGATCCCAGAGTACTCACGATCACAAATCAGCGGCTGGATAAAAACTGGCGCGGTCTTGCTTAACCAAAAAGCATGTAAGCCTAAGGACAAAGCTTTAGATGGTGATCAAATCGAGATCAATGTTGATGTATCATCAATAGACAGTACTTTTAGTTTTTGTGAAGCTGAAAACATCCCCTTGAATGTCGTTTTTGAGGACGAAGACGTACTGGTTATTAATAAGCCTGCAGGCTTGGTAGTTCATCCTGGCGCTGGAAATAGAGAACATACTCTGGTGAATGCCCTGTTGTATCATGCCCCCTTGCTACAGCATTTACCAAGAGCGGGGATCATTCATCGCTTGGATAAAGACACCAGTGGCTTATTAATCATTGCAAAAAATTTGATTGCCCACACCTCATTAATAAGACAAATGCAAGCACGTGAGATTCAACGACATTATATCACTCTGGTTCAAGGTCATATCATCTCCGGTGGCACCATGGATACAGCCTATGGCAGACACCCTCGAAACAGACTAAAAATGGCAGTAACAGGTCAAGGACGACAAGCGATAACGCACTACTCAGTTAAAAAACAATATAATGAATACACCCTCCTGGATGTGCGATTAATGACTGGCCGCACCCACCAAATAAGAGTGCATTTATCCCACATCAATCACTCTGTAGTTGGTGATCAGCTTTACGGCGGCCGCATGAGGTTTCCTCTTCATGCTGATGACAGTTTAAGAGCCCTACTGCAACAATTTAAAAGACAAGCACTGCACGCCTGCACTCTTGCATTCCATCACCCGAAAACAAATGAAGAATTAACCTTTAGCGCCCCTTTACCCGATGACTTTCAACTGTTGTTGCATGCATTGGACCAACATTATGAAGGCTAAGCTTGCAAATTGGCCGGCACCAAAAAACATCACCGCTTTGAGTACTACCCGTCTACCAGGATTTAGTCAAGCACCTTATGATGGCACCAATCTGGGGCTGCATGTTGGTGACAATGAAGAGCATGTGCTAAAAAACAGGCAGCAATTGCGAGAGCAACTTCAACTTCCAAGCGAGCCTGTGTGGTTAGAACAAACACACAGTACAACCTGTATCATTGCAGAAGAAGACGTCAATAGGACTGCTGACGCCGCAATAACACGAAAACAGATGCACCCATTAATTATTCTTACCGCTGATTGTCTTCCTATAACGCTGTGCACGAAACAAGGTACTGAAATCGCGGCAATTCATGCTGGTTGGAAAGGTCTTTTTAATGGTATTGTAGAAAATACTTTGAATAAAATGCATGGCGAACCTCAAGACTTATTAGCGTGGATAGGTCCAGCCATATGCCAAAAATGTTATGAAGTTGGCGAGGAAGTATACCTCGCTTTTACAACAAAATACCCATTAACACAGATGGCATTTAAACCAACACAGTCTAAATGGTTGGCTAATTTACCGAAAATTGCTGAGATCGTGTTGCATTCACTGGGCGTTCAAGCCGTTTATCAGTCCAATTTATGTACGTTTGAGTTAAAAAACGAGTTCTACTCCTATCGAAGAGCATCACAAACGGGTAGAATAGGAACTTTAATATGGTTTAATAATCAACCTCAGGACTATTAATGATGATATCTCGCATAAAATCTCTTATACCCACGGTGTTTTTACTCACTTATTCTTTGGTCTGTGCCGCAACAGAAGCACCGATACCCAGCTTGGCTCCTGTATTAAAAAACATCATGCCGGCAATTGTCAACGTGGCAGTTCAAGGTTATTTACCCAATGATGCCAGTCCTCCAGGTGCTGCAGAAGATGAGGCGCAAGACGACAAACATCCATCTAAGAAGAAGCCTGCTGAAAAAGGCCGTAAATTTGAAAGTATAGGCTCAGGAGTCATAATAAATCCTAAAGACGGCATTATTATTACTAATGATCATGTCATTCGAAATGCCAATCTAATCACCATTACACTGCAGGATGGTCGTCGTTTAAAAGCAAAATTGATTGGTGGTGACAGTGAAACCGATTTGGCTGTCCTAAAAATTGACGCTAAAAATTTAAAAACACTGGTTCTAGGTGATTCAGATAAATTAGAAGTTGGCGATTTTGTTGTGGCCATTGGCAACCCGTTTGGCTTAAACAGTTTTGGTAACAGCCAATCTGCCACCTTTGGCATTATCAGTGCATTAAAACGCAGTGATTTAAACATAGAAGGTGTGGAAAACTTTATCCAAACCGATGCGGCCATAAATCCAGGTAATTCTGGCGGTGCTTTAGTGAATACCAAAGGTGAGCTGATTGGTATAAACACAGCCATTCTTTCACCTTACGGTGGTAATGTAGGTATAGGCTTTGCCATTCCAGTTAATATGGTTAAAGACGTATCACAGCAAATTATTAAATTCGGCTCGATACATCGTGGACTGATGGGTATATTTGTTCAACATTTAACGCCTGAACTCGCCTTGTCTCTAGGTTACACAGAAGACTTTCAGGGTGCACTGGTCTCTCAGGTTAATCAAAACTCACCGGCAGAACTGGCTGGCTTAAAAGCAGGTGATGTTATCGTACAAATTAATGACACTAAAATCACTCAAGCAACCCAAGTCAAAACCACTATTAGTTTGTTACGGGTTGGTACTACGGTAAAAATCAGCATTCAACGAGACAACAAGCCTCAAACATTGAGTGCCATTGTTACAGATATAAAATCACATGAACAAAAACTACAATCAAACAACCCCTTTCTTTACGGTTTGGCACTCAAAAACTTTGAACAAGAATCACCACCACATGGTAATGTGATCGGTGTGCAAGTAGTAGGTGCCGCAGAAAGCAGTGCTGGATGGCGCGCAGGATTAAGACCTGGAGACGTTATTATTTCCGCAAATAAAACCTCGGTAAAGGACGTTAAATCCTTACAAGATATTGCTCAAAATAAAAAGCAACAGTTGTTAGTGCAAGTTTTAAGAGGTCCAGGTGCTCTTTATATATTAATTATTTAAGTTGACCATCTGAGGGAGTGATTGACTCCCTCAAACTTCAATTACTGGAAATTTAGCTCATGCCACCGAAGTCTGCTCTTTCTTTGACAGAAAAAAAAGCCATCACTGCAGTAGAACAAGGAGACATTCAACAACTCTCAGCTATGGTTAGAGATAAAATTGATTTGAGTAACATTATCATACATGGCAGCAGCTTGACTCACATTGCAACACGATATGGACAACTCAACGTATTAATTTTTCTTGCCTTGCATGGTCTTGATTTCAACAAAATGGAGCACGACGGGACCACTCCAGCATTAATTGCAGCCGAAGAGGGGCGAATGGATATTTTAAGCCTCCTGTCACAAATTAAAAACATTAACTTTAATGTCCCCCGAGATGATGGCACCACACCGGCACTGATGGCCGCAGACAACGGTCATGTGGCTGTTTTAGCATTTCTTCAAAAAAAAGGCGTAGATCTTAATCAAACTTATGATGATGATGGTGCTGGACTTGCGCACGTTGCGGCGGAAGAAGGACACATACCTGTTTTAATATTCCTGATGCACAATAAAATAGATTTAAATCAGCGGACAATAAACGGCAGCACACCTGCTTTCTTAGCTGCTGAAGAAGGCCATCTGGACGTGGTGAAATTATTCGCACATCTTGGTCTTGACTTGAACCTTGCACGAGCAGATGGGCTAACACCTTTAGACATCGCATTAGAAAATGAAAATGAAGAGGTTGTGGATTTTTTAAACTCAAGAATGATTTCATCTCATCCTTCTGCTGCTACAAAAAAAGATACAGACAACCATGCTGGCTCTACAATTGACGACACCGAAATTGATTTACTTCATCTCGACAAGTATGCGTTTATTGAAACTGACGATTATAAATACCCCCTGTCTTTACTTATAAGTCCTCATTTGATTTTCGATACATCATCCAACTCTATTTTTAAAAAGAATAAACCAGGATATATAGAAATAGAATCCACCCTACTACAACACCAATCATGGCAAGAGGAATGGGATGAGACGCCCGGCAATCACTTTGAGAAACTCTGTTCATTATTAGATACATACCAAACGGGCTCCGTTCCGCGACAAAAACAATTGAGTGTTGCTGCATTGTTAGATAAATATCAGGCAAACGGAGGTTCCGCAATAAAACAACGACATCAATATGGACTCATAGGCAAATTTTTTCATCCACATCTTACTTGTGGTTATACGAATGAAGTCTCCAGCACATTAAAAGCGTGTAGACAGCTGCCAGTTGAGGCCCAGACTGTTGATCGCTTATTTACAGAGCTTCATCATCGACTAGGTGTTAACATTAAACAGCTTCATAAACAAAGTGATCTTATAATTATTTTATCAATAGCAACTGAAGCCCATAAAATGCATCCTGATTTAAAACCGATAAGTAATAAGTTATCATAAAAAAACTTGACTTTACTTCGCAAAAAAGACAAAATTACGCGTCTTGTTGGCTATGTAGCTCAGCTGGTTAGAGCGCGGCACTCATAATGCTGAGGTCGGTGGTTCGAGTCCACCTATAGCCACCATCAACATAATATTCATAGTACATATGAGTTATTTTAAAATATACTCCTGAACCTCGAAAATCCTTCTTTCTGCAGAAAACCTATCTTTAAATAGAGCAATTCCATCTCCGCGCATCTTAGGTGCAAATTCGGTGAAATAGACATCCAAAGCCCCTCTACTCTCTAACTGATATTGCACTGTTAGCTTTTCCTGACCAGACACTTCCTCATTTTCTGGTTTTAAAATGCTTGCATTAATAAAGCCTGGAAATTGGAGCATTTCTTTTGCATGCGTCTTTAACCATAATTGAAACTCAGGATATATATCTGCATCAATAGCCAGGTTTACTTCATAAATAACCATATCTTTTCCTTGTAAAATAAATAAACCATTCTGAAACCATTTGAAGAAAGGCCCACGCACTCATTGGCGAAATAGAACAAAATTTGCTAACAGAATAGTTAAAATATATCATGGTATGACAGCAATATTGGAGTTA
>JBIODT010000057.1:0-11695 GCA_044445305.1 Legionellales bacterium
GCGTAGCCTTGATGCAGCGCAGCGTAATCAAGGTTTCCATGCTCCATTTAAATGGTTAAAACCTTGATTACGCTGCGCTGCATCAAGGCTACGCGCTTCGCAGTTAGCTCATTACGTTTATTAAAGCCTGATTACCCGCTCTCAATAACGACGTTGTTGTTTATTTCATCCCCGTGCAACTGCAGTCAATTTAACCATGCTTCAATATGGTGCTTTATTCTTTGCTCCACCGACATGGGTGTTTTATCAAAAACAAAGTGTTCGTTGGTTATCATTTCATAAAGTTGAATGTAACGCGATGCCAAGGTAACTATTAATTCCTCAGGTGCTTGAGGCAGAACTTTGTCGTGGTATGGATCGCAATGATCGACAAACCACAGACGTAAAAATTCTTTGTCTATATTCTCAGGCTCTTTACCTGTAGTAAATCGTTCTTGATAACTGTGAGCAAGCCAGTATCGACTTGAATCAGGGGTATGAATTTCATCTACCAGTACAATACGCCCATCAAGATCACGTCCAAACTCATATTTAGTATCAACTAAAATCAAACCATGGGCCGCTGCTACTTTGGTGCCAAATTGAAATAATGCTAAGGCATAAGCACTGGCCTCATCCCAATCGGCTTGACTCATCCAGCCTTCACTGACAATGTCTTCAGGACTAATTGGTCGGTCATGCTCTGTTTCTTTAGTGGTCGGCGTTAAGACAGCGACATCAAGCTGTTGGTTTTTCTTTAAACCATCAGGGAAAGAAATACCGCAATAAGTGCGCGTGCCTTTGTTATACTGTGTCCACAAAGAGGTATTGGTTGTCCCAGAAATATAGCCTCTAACTACAAACTCTATAGGGAAAACGCTGCATTTTTTTGCAATCATGACATTGGGATCAGGAACCGCTATTAAATGATTGGGCACAATTGACTCAGTGTTTTTAAACCACCAAGCACTGGTTAAGTTTAATACCTGACCTTTATAAGGTACCGATGCAAGCAAACGGTCAAAGGCACTTTGTCGGTCGGTAGTCACTAAAATTAATTGCTCGCCCAGATCGTAAGTATCTCTTACTTTGCCTTTGTATCTTGTTCCAAAATCGAAAGACGTTTCAGTCAAACAATAAGGTAATGCTGCAATGATTGATTCTTTATTCATAATAGTCATAGCTCGTATGGGCATAAGGGTTAGAAATAATATGTGTGTTCAAAATGGCATCTTTTAAGTCGCTAATCGCAAGCACGTCACTTTTAAAGATCCACAAAATGCCATGGTGAATGGCACTAACACCCGTAATTGCAAAATGATCTTGCAACATTTGCAGCTTCTGCTGGCCTAATAGATCATCTTTAGATTGAACCAAATAGGCTAGCGCCGAAGCGTTTTTAATGTCTTGTGCTGAAACCAGAAACTCTTTTCTTTCATTGTATAAAAGACCACTTTGTTTTATTTGTTCTATGGTTGCTGCGGCATTACAGTCAACTTGCCAATGCACCATGCGGCTCACGCTCACGGGTATGCCTAATTGTCTTAAGGTGGTTTGTACAGTCAGTGCATGATTGTCTGTTATTATTAATTGAACAATGAATTCATGACTGCCCATTTTTGGCGCATAGGGGATAGGCAAAGAAGGCTTTGCTGTATAAGACAGGTGAGATGGCTGGTACTTTTTACCTTCTAAAATATAATCTCTCATAGAAAGAAACAAAGCATCGCCTGCAGTTGTTCTTTCAGGATGGGGCATCATTGCCAGCACATTCCCTGCTTTATTGAGTACTGCGGCAATATTGTCTACAGAGCCATTAGGATTTACTGGAAAATGATTTAAAACATTGCCCTGATCATCACAGTATTGAAAAAGATTTAATCCTTCTTGTAAAAGCTCATTGACTAATTCCATAGGCATCACAAAACGTCCTTCTGCATGCGCTATGGGGACTGATAATACTGAATCTTTTGATAAATGGCGGGTAAAAGCATTTTTTTGAACATTGGCACAAAGGCGCATGTTTATCCATGTATTATAAAAGCCCGTACCTAAAATTTTGCCATCAACCATGCGCTTGTTTTCAGTCAAAGCCATGCCTACTTGCTTGTTTTTCAAACCAGGAACCAAGCCAGTTTCAACTAATATTTGTGCGCCGTTACATATTCCTAAAACAGGTTTTCCTTGCTCACTTTGATTTTTTATTTCATTCATTACGGGATCAAGTGCTGCGATTACTCCCGAGCGTGATCGGTCCTCATAAGAAAAACCGCCAACAATAATATAACCATCCATATCACGTAACTTAGCATGCGGTTCATTCCAAAGAAATTCCACAGGAATCATGCCTGCTCGCTGCACTGCAAGCATGGTTTCACGCTCACAATTTGAACCAGGAAATTGCACGACGGCGATAGTCACGGCAGCTCTTGTCATTAGAGTAGTCTCACTTCTGGTCTGCCAGGCAGTACACGCCCTATTTCGTAAAGCGGATAGCCAGGATATTCTTTTAATAAAGAACGCATTTTTAACACCTCATCTTCTGCAACGACCATTACCATACCAATTCCCATATTAAAAGTACGGTACATTTCATGATCATCAAGCCGACCTAGTGATCTTAATAAATTAAATAGTGGTAACACGGGACATTTGTTTTTATGTAACTCAACAGCACAATTCGCCGGTAAAACCCTGGGGATGTTTTCTAAAACCCCTCCCCCGGTAATATGCGCCATGCCCTTAATTGCTGTCTTATTTTCCAGAAGATGCAGTATGGGTTTGGTATAGTTGATATGCGGTGCCAGCAAAGCCTCACCTAATGTTTGTGCCAACTCCGAGAGTTTTGAATCAACAGTGTAGCCGCCGCAATCAAAAACTAATTTTCGAGCTAAAGAATAGCCATTCGTATGTAAGCCACTGGATGGGAAAGCCAGAACCACGTCACCAGGTACGATGTTTTTACCCAGGATGGCTTCGTCCTTTTCTACTACTCCAGTAATAATACCGACTAAATCATGTTCTCCTTTAAGGTAAGTATCAGGCATTTCAGCTGTTTCACCACCCACTAAAGAAATGCCATTTTCAATACAAGCAGCAGCCATGCCTTTGATGATTTCTTCGATATTTTCTGGTTTTAAATGATCGGTTGCAATGTAATCCAACAGCGTCAATGGCTTGGCACCTAAGACAATAATGTCATTGGTGGTAGCACTCACCAAATCAATGCCTATGGTGTCAAACTTTTGCATCATGCGCGCAACTATCATCTTGGTACCGACACCATCAATACTTTGCACAAGTACGGGGTTTTTATACTGTTCCATTATTGGTTTTAAATCATACATGGCACCAAAACTACCAATGCCAGTTAATACTTGCGGTGAAAAAGTTTTTTCAACAGCACGCTTAATGCGCCTTACGGCTTCATTACCCGCTTCTATATCAACACCAGCCGTTTTGTAGTTTATAGTAGTCATTATAATAGTTTTCCACTTAAGCCATGTTCCCAGGCGTGTTTTGCTTCACCCACCGCAAGCTCTATCACAGAGTTTATTTGTAAAACAGGTGTCTTTGAAGTATGACCAATACTCATATAAGGCACTTTAAATTGAGTCAAAAGTGCCTCCATAAGCAATTTGTTTTTAGGTGCTATTTCCAAAATAAAACCACCGGTTTCGCTAAATAGAAGCTTGTCTTGCGGCAAAGAACCTTCTAACAGCACGCTCACACCGATGGCGTTTTTGAAACTCATCTCAGCTAAAGCAACAGCAACCCCACCTTCGGAAACATCATGTGCGGCTAAAACCAAACCCTGTTGAATTGCAGCAGATACAGCATGAATTTCTTGATTGAACAGGCTTAAATCAGGTTGCGGCACTTTAGAACCTAACTCACCAAACAATTGGTAGTAGACACTACCGCCACACTCATCTTTTCTCGCGCCCAGTAACAGCAACATGCTGTCGCTTTGTTTTAAATCATAAGTTATCGAACAAGCGACATCTGGGAGCACGCCTAAGCAACTGATCATAGGACTTGGAGGAATGGCACCATTAGCCGATTCATTATATAAAGAGACATTACCTGCAATGACTGGCAAAGTTGCTTCAGGGTACTTGTTCATTTTAATGGCAGCACAAGCATCAATAATGCCTCGTACAGCATCAACAAATTCACCCATTTGCTCCGGTTTTTCTGGGTTACCAAAACACAAACAGTCCGTTAAAGCGACTGGATTTGCACCAACAGCGGTTATGTTACGCACCGACTCCAGCACCGCATTTACAGCCCCCCAGTAGGCATCGATTTTATTATAACGCGGGTTTTGATCTAAAGATAAAGCGATGCCTGTTTTACGAATTTCTTCTGGATATTGGTCTTCATTAAAAGGTTGCATGACGCCCGCATCAGCCCATCCGGCCTCAATGTGGGTACGGCCCTGCACTTGTTTGTCATATTGTTCAAACACAGCTGCTTTTGAAGCAATATTTTCATGTGCCAATAATTTTAATAAAACAGCGTTGTAATCAGATGGTTGTGGTATCGATGGCTCTTGATTTTTTTGTTTTTTTGACACATAAGGTCGGTCGTAGACAATCCCTTTTGTGACATCGGTCACTTTAGCTCTAACCAGCTCATGACCCTGATAATTCACTACATAAAGTCCATCGTTGCGAATTTTACCTACAACAGCGGCGCAGGCGCCATTAGAAACCTGAGGCAAGGCAAAAGTTTCATTATAATGTTTTAGAATGGTTGCGACCAAATCAGGTGGTACAACCCACATAAAACGTTCTTGTGTTTCAGAGCATAAAATAACCGAGGGTAACAGCCCATCCATTCCGGTCGGAACCAGCTCTAAATCAATTTCAGCACCATAAGCACCGCCTGCCTCTGCAAGTTCAATGCTGGCACAAGCAACCCCACCTGCCCCTAAATCTTTAAAACCAACCTTATCAATTAAGTTTTGTTCTCTAAGTAAGTTAAATAAGGCATAACTGGCCTTAAGTACATGCCGTTGCAAAAAGGCATTGGGCTCTTGTACCGCACCTTTGTTTTTTTCTTTCGCATCTTCATGCAAGGTTGAAGAAGCAAAACTCGCGCCTCCAAAACCACTGTTATCAGTAGGCTTACCTACTAAAATAAACACATAATCATCGGCGTTGACCGGTGCGTAGGAGTGAATGATGTGATCTTCCCTTACTATGCCTAAGGTAACCACAGTCACCAAACAATTGTCATTGTAGGCTACGTCGTAATAAACATCACCTGCAAGATTAGGAACACCCAGGGCATTACCATAACCGGCAATACCTGATACAACCCCCTCTTGTATCCAATGCGTGTGTGGTCGATTAATACCACCAAAACGCAAACTGTCAGCGACAGCAATGACTTCACCACCCATACAACACACATCCCGCACATTGCCACCAACCCCTGTCGCAGCACCTTCATAAGGCACAATTTGCGACGGATGATTGTGTGACTCGTGACTGACAATGATGCCATAACGTCGTCCTTGTTTGTCTTCTGCAACAGCAACAATACCTGCATCTTCTTTTGCACCAAGGATGACATGAGGACCCGAGGTATTGAATTGTTTCAAATGAATACGGCTGCTTTTATAAGAGCAATGCTCTGATCCTTGAATGGACCATAAAACACATTCGGCATGTGTTGGCGGTCTTTGCAAAAAGACATTTTGAATGGTGAGTGCTTCATCAACAGAGAGGCTTAAATGATGCCGCTGCAGTACTTGTTCTATCTCCTCGTGGGACAAACAAGAAAAATCAAACGAATCAGAAGAATGATGCATGAAAGAATCCCTATGCAGTTGCAGCCCAAATGAGTATAAGATCTCGAATTAACTCAACCTATACTGCCGTGCAGAACTTGTAACCAGTAGCCTATGAGCACGTTGCCACTTATAACAACCATTCAATTTGATTTTTCAAATCTATGGCTATTTCAGATAAATCTTCAATGTTTTCATCTATATAAGGATTATCAATACCATTTTTTAATTTATAATCATGTAGCTGTTTGTCGCGGGCTTGTTGTAACCAATAAATTTGAGGTGCAAACAAATGCAACATTCCTTCGACCCATTTGTCCAATACTTGCCAGTAAGGATCATCCGTCAAATGCAACTTAAAGCGTTTTAAAAAATTATCAATATGACAAGCGTCATACCATATTTCTGAAGTAACCCAGCGATTTACTGTAAACAGGCGTATAGGCTGACCAAGTTGGTTCATTCCAATAGCAACAAGATGCGTCATGGGGTTGTCTATATGCATGTCCCAATCACCTAGTGGCGTAGGTTTTATCCTTTTTGGAATGTATTTGTAACGTAAAAAACAATGAAAATGACCATGTTCAGTACTTTCAAAGTTTTCTCTATGGCAATGATAAAAGTATTGAGCGCCCGTATTGTGATCAATGCGATCACCCTTAGGATAGTGACTCATGTGCTCGTGTCTTCGTTTCTTCTTGAGCGTGTAATGCAATATGTTTTTACCATTACTGGTAACCATCTGCTGCTGCGCCTCTAAAACTTGTGAGGCATAACCTAACATGACCTTTTTACGCCATTTGCTAAGTTCGGGTAAAGTAAATTCGGATAAAATCATCATCGATCTGACTACATAAGTAAAGAGGCGGCTGACGCCACCTCCTTGATTGGCAAAAAACTAATGATTAGTTACCAGCACAACCTTTGCAGCCTTTGCAACCAGCACAGCCTTTGCAACCTTTGCAACCAGCACAGCCTTTGCAACCTTTACAGCCTGCACATGCAGCAGCTGCAGCAGGAGCTACGTCTTCTGCGTATGCAACAGAAACCATAGGAGCAGATGATAAAGCAGTTAAAAGTGCAGCAACAGCCATTGTTGATTTTTTCATGATAATACTTCCTTGATAGTTAATTGATTTTTATTGTAACCCTTTTGATATTAGCAAACAAATCTAAAAATTTCTTCTATTTTAAATAATTTTTTTTGTGCAGGATATTTGTGCAAAAAACCCTATAAATCAACCCAGTTCTTTTTTCGAAAGGAACACAAACAACTTATCAAGCAAACGTGTACTCAAAATCCGTTTTAAGAAAATAAATAAATGCGCTGGGAATGTCACTGGATATTTAGCCCGAGGTTTTTTATCTTCAATTGCATGAACCAACTTCTTAATAACCGCATCGGTACCTTTAGTAAATAAAGAATTTGATTTCTCTTGTTTGAAGGAAGTTAACTTGGTTTTATATTGTTTGCTAAAATGGCTTTTTTCCGTTGGTATGTTGTGCAAAGATCCTTCAACACAGTTTTCTCTAAAGCGGCTTTCTATGGGCCCAGGTTCTATAGTTATCACCTTGATGCCTGAAGAGCGTAATTCAAGCCTTAAAGTATCACTTAAACCCTCTACGGCATGTTTCGAAGCATTATACGCCCCACGAAAAGGCATACTAATGATACCTAAGATAGAACTGATGTTAATAATGCGGCCTTGTTTCTGTTTGCGCATAACAGGAATGGCTAAATTGGTTAATTCCAAAAGTCCAAAAACATTGGTTTCAAACTGCTGACGCATGACATCGCGGCTGACATCTTCAAGTGCACCAGCTTGGCCATAACCAGCATTATTAATTAAAACATCCAGACGACCATTGGTCATAATTAACAGCTTAGCGAAAGCACGTTGAATTGACGCAGAGTCATTCACATCTAAATTGATGGTTTCAACACCCAATTTTTCTAATTTATTAACATCTTCATTGGCTCGACAAGACGCAATAACCCTATGTCCCCGCTCTTTAAGAGCCAGCGCGGAATCAAACCCTATTCCACTAGAACATCCTGTAATCAAAATTATTTTTGCAATCAATTTCGCTCCTAAATTATATAATGTCTTTACGACGGCAGAGCATATCATAATGATAAATTGAGCCATATCGCAAGAATTATGATGATATTATTTTTGGATCTCTAACGGCCTGGAGTATGCCGAATTTCCGCCACGCTAGTAGCTTCATTTGGTTCTTGCTTTCGCAAGGTTCTCTTAGTATCCATGGTATTTCTTATCAAAGTATCAATCAGTTGCGTTGATACTTTGCCGTCCAGTTTTCCTCTGATCATATACAGGTTGAGTATGGCCTCATTATAATTCCTGCTTTTTATACATTGAAGCACTTTAGGAAGCCCTTCTTGCATTAGGGCCAGGTTTTTTATTCCAGCGCGAAAACGTGAAAAAAACTGTCCATCTATACGGCATTGATAACTATTCAGGCCGCCATTAACAAGCTCAGCCAGCGCATTTTCTTTTTTACTTGAATGAGCAGAGGTACCTACAGCTTGAGCCTTAATTTTACTCGGTAAGTATTTCTCAATTGCCAGTATTCGATGAGAACCAGCAGTTCCTGCATCACATGGAAACACAAATGCGTTTCCATAATATTGTTGCAATGGGCAGTCGCTTACAATATCAGGCGCTAAGCGATAATTAACAAATTGTTCCAATATGCGCGGGCTCTTTGAGAACACGGTGCTGTGAGTGGTTTTTATAGGCGCACTGTTAAAGGTTCTTACTTGAACCAGCGGATTTGATAATAAAGCAGGTTCTGAATTGTACGCTTTAGTAGCTACATATTGTGCCAAGTGCCCCCCTAAGGAGTGCCCGGTTAGTACAATCTCTCTTCCAGGATTTTCTTCATGCACTTTTTTATAAAACGCAAGGGCTGCGTTGCGAAAACGTGTATTAACAACGCCTCTAGCTAAGAGTCTTAGATCTGAAAGGACATCACTTTTCGTTGTTGTACCACGAAACGATATGATAATAGGAGCCTTGTGATCCTGCGGAGAAAGACAAACCGCCGCTAAAGAGCTGGTGCCAGTCACTCCTGGCGTAATAGCCTCTGTTATAGCATATCCATGCCTTGATATTTCAATAAGACCATCACTGTGTGTTCGGTCGCCTTGTTTAATTTTATATACCAGATGGCTGGCTGTTACGAGTAAGCCAATAGTACAACGGGAATGCTGCCTGTCTTTTAACATAATAAACGTCCACCAAGTTATTATGATATAAGTATAGGCTAAGATGCTGGGTTATTTTTCTACAGACCCTTAAACTTCTTTACGATTTTTTTTCACTACTCTCTCAAAAAAAAGTGGCATTAACTAAAATCGTGAACTATTCTCTAATTATAGACGGTACACATTGTTCAGCCAATATCACAACATTGGAGGCCAGATTGAAGGTGTGGTGAGCAAGCTTAGCTCGTACTAAGAAGCCAAAAGCACTTCAGAGGAATCCACCTCGTGTACTCGGACTGTTTACAATCTTACTGTCTATACCTAATTTACTGTTTGTACCTAACCAGGGCGCTTACCATCAGCGCCCTGGTTTTTTATACTGCGCGCAGTACCGCATCACCTAACGATTGTCCTTCAAAGTAAGCTTGGTGTTGACACCACTGTTTCAGTGGTGTTTGTGTAAGGCCTGCCTAAAATCCTGAAAACCCATCCGCGAAAGGTATACATTAAATTAATAGAAACCAATAAGTTCTTAACAATTCCTTAACAATAATCGGTTATAATTCACTTGCTCTAAATCAAAATGGCATTCAATCATTAATCTGAGGAGTCAAGTATCATGGCCTTATCTGAAATCAACATTCATGAATTAGTATCAAATAAAACCAGCAGTACTATTAATAACTCAAGCTATGCCAGCCTTCGTCAATACATACTGGACAAGAAACCATTATTAGCAGTTACCAATTCTATTGACTTACTACTGACGGAACACCTCACTAAAGACAAACAATCGACTAAAGACAACTTGACCTTGCTTGCTTGTGAGATGCAAAGAAAGCATGACATGACGACAGCACTCAGCGATGATAAAGAGCGCCATGATGACAGCTTACTACAATCGCAATTACACGCAGAATTGCCTACATTAGATTCCAATCGCGCATTAATCAACACAAAATGCACCTTTCAACAGCAAAAATGCAACCAAATTCAAGGGACACTTAAAGGGCTTCAAGGGGATCTTGTTAACTTGAATAGAACAATTGACACCATCCAAAATCAACTTCTGGTGATCAATTCACGGTATGTCTTTCCTCCTGTAATCCCGGTCAATAATGTGCATGGCCACATCTCCTACGCGCCAATAAACCAACCTGTATTCTCAATACAAGATCAAATTAGCAGAAACAGACTCAGTTATGAAGTAGTAAGACTTATTGGCGAACGCAACCTACTCAGTCAAAATATTAATACCAATACGGCTAACAGTACTAACGAAGAGCGCATTTCAAGTCAATTTATTAAGGAACAACAAGACACAGAAGCACGTTACGTAGCAGTACAACGTCAATTAAACACAGAACTGCCCAATAAAGAGCAACAACGACAGCTCAGAAATCAAGAACGTCACAGCAGAGAAATGGTCCGCGGAGTAGATGATCCCAACTTGCTACAGTTAACACATAAAAATATTGAAACGCTGCGACAACAAATTGCAAAAGCACACCAAGAACTTGATGCTCAGAAAAAAAACTTAATGACTGAGGTTGCTGAGAATGGCCATAAAGTGTATCTAACTCAGCTGGCCCAGACGCTTGATCTGATCAATTATAAAGCAGTAGACGGACCAAAAATCACATTCAATGAGTGTGAAGCTTTAAAGCAGATTTTGATCATGATGAATCATTATATAGAAATGGAACAAAGAGAATCGTTGATAGCAACATCAATTGCTGCAGCACAGTCTAGACTCAATTCACAACAAAGTAATTTAGCAATCAGTCAACAACAAGCCCAGCACTTTGCCAGCTCAAATCAACAACTCACGCAAGAGAATAAAAAAAGAGCCGATAACAACATCCAACTGACGTTGACCAGTAATGAACTGGACCAATCAAAATCAACAGGCATTTACTGTACTATAACGGGACTAGGCAGCAGCCTTATAAGTGCAGTTGTAATCGCTTTATTATTTATCAACCCTGTTTTTTTTGTAATTACTGGTGCACTTGCGCTTCTCGGTCTTATCGCACTTACCGCAACGCTGGTCTATCATTATCAAAAAGCAGACGTTGATGAGCAAATAAAGCAAAATAATGGCCAAATAAACGCCAATGAAATAACAATATCCCAACAAGATCAAAAAGAAATCGGCTTGGCTGCAACAACCGTCCCGGCATTGCAAACTCAAATAACTGAATCTGAGCAAGCAGTCATACTCGTTAAAAAACAACTACAAGAACATAAAGACGAGATGAATAAGTTATTAAACCAAGCCACAACGCAACGTGTAACGGCTGTTTATGGAAACAATAATGGTTTCTGGAGTCCCAGTAACGGCAATAACGCGTCAGCTTCTGTTAACTGCGACGAGTATGTGCCTTCTTATGAAAAGCGCTACGCACCTTCAGCCCCGCCTCTGTAACTGCTTACCCTGTTGGGCCTTGGCCCAACAGGTATTGGCACCGAGCTAAAAATTAAACGGTCGCGCGACCGTTTAATTTTTAAAACATACAAGCAGGGATAGATTGAACAAAATTCAAACTAAGTCAACCAAACACATGCGGTAGCCCTGAATTATCCATATCGTTACCCACAAGTTATCTCATGGGAAATAGTCATAAAATCACTCACAGCACTCAAACAGTGCGTCATTGCGAGGCCACGAAGCATATATGGAC
>JBIODT010000058.1:0-11510 GCA_044445305.1 Legionellales bacterium
AAATATAATTGATTTTTATTATTCAAATTATTATATTGGAGAGCACCATGCCTACTAAGGATGTTTTTGAAGCCGGTTTTAACGGTAAGTTAGATAAGCTAACAACGCATATTGATAAGTTGATCGAACTGAAACGAGACGAAGCAGCCAAGAAGGCAATTCTTGAACCAAAAATTACCAGCGTTCGTGCCTTACTTCAAAAAATTATTGAAAATAACCGTAATGTAAGTCAAAAGTATGTTTTAGACTTAATAGATAATGATGAAGGGTATCGTGTTCTGATGAGTGATACTTCTGCTGACCCTCTAAATGTTCTACTTCTTAAAAATCTAGAGCAAATTAAACATCCAACGAACACTCAAAAGCTAGTTTCAGATGCCAGTTGGTTAGTGAGTTGCTTAACGGCACCTGTAACCAATTATTTTCGATTGCATGTTGCATACAGCGTACAAGATGCGATCACGGGTCAATTACCAGCAACTCTAGACGGTGACTGTAAGAAGAATCTGAAGACGCTAGCCGAAACTCATTTAATAGCGCTGCAGAAGCCATTAATGGAAGCAATTTCTGCAGTTCAGTTACTCACTAGCTCAGTAGTAGATGCGGACAAGGCATTAGAAAAAGAATTGGCTAAGGAGTCCATAGATACTCTTCAACGGGTGAAAGCAGCCAACATAGCAGTAGTTGCATTTATTAAGAATTCTGCAGTGGTGCCAGTTACGCCAAATGCTCAGGGTAGTTCCGTTAGCGAACATAATGTCTTGCATCAACATTTTAATAAAATCTACTTGGATATACTCAGTGGTGAGGGAGTTACAGCACTAAGCGCAAAGATGGATGACGTAGAAAAAGACTTGGTGGCTTTAATTGCTGCAAAAGAGAAAAAAGCAGAAACAAACACAAACATTATCGCTGTTACTGCTTTACTTGGCGGTGTTAATAAAGATTTGTTGAGATTAAACAAAGAGGTTACTGAATATTTCGATAACATTCAACAGGAATTAGTGGCAAAAACAGCTGATGTTGATGGGTTAATTACCAAACTGGCCGATGGCCATCAAGAAGTTAACAGCACTCTTGCTAGCGAACCAATCGCCAAGCTTACAGCTTTTCTAGAAGTAAACAACGCCACCAAAGACACGGTTGCTGCATACAACAAAGTTTCTACATACATCTTAGCGAATAAGGCCACGCTTGAGAATTTTATTAAAAAAGAGGATGGAACAGCCTGGAGGCGATTTAGTAATTGGGTTCGTAATGTATTTAAGTTAGGTAAATCAGATACTGCCGTGGCAATACAGGAAGCACGTACTATGAAAGAGGCGCTTGAAAAGTTTAATGAAGACTGTAAGAGGGAAGTTAAGCTTCATTCTCCTAATAAACAAGGTGGAAAATTGAGTAATTATTTGGATAAGATAAGTCTGAACAACGGCACATCTGCTGATAATCCCAAAAAAGCATCTAATCATGCGGATATTAAAAAATTAACCGAGACCCTAAAAGAAAAATTGTCTGCATTTAAAACAAATGAGAGTAACAAAGAAAGCTCACTGAGTGATGAACCACTCAAAATCTCTCCTGGAGGAAAAAAGTCCTAATTTTGAGTCGTAACACGAAGAATTTCAGCAAGGGAAGTATCGCCAATAAGAACCCTTTTAAAACCATCATCACGGATACTTGGTGTACCAGGTCTTAAATGACCATCCATGACTTGTATGGTCTCATGTCTGTGGATCATGCCCCTTAAGGTCTCATCAATGGCAATCAGCTCGTAAATACCGGTCCGGCCTCTGTAACCCAAATGATTGCATAAATCACAACCTTGAGGCTCAAAGATTTGTGACACATCGGTATCAGGCGTAAGACCCATAAGTTCTTTTTCATCATCTCTCAATTGATGTGGGGTTTTACAGTATTGGCAGAGTTTTCTAACCAAGCGTTGCGCAATCAGACCCACAATACTTGATGAGAGCAAAAAGGACTCAACCCCCATATCCCTCAGACGGGTCAACGCGCCTAACGCACTGTTGGTATGTAAGGTAGATAATACCAAATGCCCGGTTAAACTTGCTTGTACTGCAATTTCGGCAGTTTCTAAATCGCGAATTTCACCAATCATTACTACATCAGGATCTTGCCTGAGAATGGCTCTGAGACCCTTGGCAAAAGTCATTTGTACTTTAGTATTTACTTGTGTTTGACCAATGCCCTCCAAATCATATTCAATAGGATCCTCTATGGTTAAAATGTTACGGGTAACTTGATTGAGCTCAGTAAGCATGGCGTATAATGAGGTGGTTTTTCCTGAACCTGTCGGTCCTGTTACCAATACTATCCCATGTGGCTCCGCAATCATCTGTCGCATGAGCGTTAAAGTTGACTTGGGCATGCCCAGCAAGCTTAAATCCAATTGTGCTGCTTGTTTGTCCAATATCCTTAAAACAATACGCTCACCATGGTTGGAGGGTAGGGTAGATACCCTAACGTCAATATTATGCCCACCTATACGGAGCGAAATGCGACCATCTTGCGGTATGCGTTTTTCAGCGATGTCCAATTTGGCCATGACTTTGACCCGTGAAATCACAAGTGGTGCTATGGCACGCTGAATTTCCAGTACTTCATGTAACACGCCATCAATTCGATTACGGACAAGAACCCTATCCTCATAAGTTTCTATGTGAATATCAGATGCTTTTTGTTTGATTGCCTGGGTGAATAAGGCATTAAGCAACCTGATTACTGGTGCATCGTCTTGATTTGCTAATAAATCCTCACTTATTGGAAGTTGACTTGCCAATAAAGAGAGATCCATATCCTCTCCCATGCCTTCGGCTGCATCCAGGATGGAGGACTTTGATTGGTAAATATGGGCCAAATGGTGTTGAAACTCAGTTTCATTAACTTGAGTTAGTTTGAGGTTGCATTGTAACAAACGATTAATCTCAGCAAATGCATGCAGTGAGGTATTGGGTAAATGATAAATAACAGCAGTGTTGTCTTTAATGTCACCGATTAAAACACCATTGGCTTTTGCAAAGCTATAAGGAATCTTTTTTGGTTTTTCAACAGGTTCCATGGTTTATTTAGTCACCTGTACTGGTA
Organism: Legionellales bacterium; assembly: GCA_044445305.1. Taxonomy (GTDB): domain Bacteria; phylum Pseudomonadota; class Gammaproteobacteria; order Legionellales; family Legionellaceae; genus Legionella. The sequence continues at coordinate 3,106 of JBIODT010000058.1, forward strand.
GCAGGGGCCGACTAAAGGGCTTGGGTAAGTCGGCTTGTGTTAAAGGTGGTAATACTGTTTCGTTGTTTGTTTGATCATAAACTTCTTGTGAGCGCAACCAATCCAATTGATATTGGCGTGTGTCATTGTATTTATCACCTGATGCCTGCAGGGTGTCTTGTTCGCTACGTAGAATAATAGGCTTAATGAACACCATCAATACCCGCTTTTCTTTACTGTTGCGGTTGCGTTGAAACAAGCGTCCAATCCCAGGTATGTCGCCTAATATGGGCAGACTGTTGTTGTCAGCGCCTACACCATCCTGAACCAATCCGCCTAAAACAACAATATCACCACTTTCAACGTGCACTGAGGTCACTATGCTGCTGATTTTAAAGGTAGGATTGTCAGTAGAACCAACAATGCTTGTGGGATCCAAGGTATCATTGCCCTGATCGATTTGCATTTGAATCCCTTGACCACGCGTAATCTGTGGTCGTACATAGAGATGCAAAGCGACATTAACCCGATTAAAGGTAGTATAAGGGCTTGCAGTTGATGTGCCGCTGGCATTATTGGGGTAGCTTGTTGATTGGACTGAAACTTGCTTGCCCACTAAGATTTTTGCCTGACGGTTATCAAGTACTACAACTGATGGCGTGGATAAAATATTGGCTTTATGTGCTGTAGTCAAAGCTTCAATTTGTGCCTGAAAATCATCAATGTTGGTTTTGGAGTTGATAATGGCGAAACCTGGTCTAAAGTCAGCAGGTTTTCCTGTTTGCTGGTTTGAACCCCATTCTATACCAAGCCTGGTGGCATCAGTTTGATCTACTTCAGCAACCAGTGCTTCGATGAGCAGTTGCGCTGGTTTGATGTCTAATTGCGTAATCACCTTTTTTAAAATACGGATGACAGAAGCAGGTGCATTAATGATGATGGAATTCGTGTTGGGTTCACCTATAATTTGTACGGTTGGTTTGGTTGAACCTTCATTTTGAGTATTTGCTGACGTGGTGTTTGCTGTAGCGGCAGAATTGGTTGGGGCTTGTGCTGCGCTGGCAGATGCGCTTGAATCTGAGGAGCCACTGTTTGACAAACTGGACGCAGGATTGGTGCTGTCTAATGTAGGTTTGGTAATGGTGCCAATGGTTGTGCCAACATTACCGCTAAAATTCGCTTGCGCAATGCCTGCCAAGATAGGCACTAGATCTTCTGCTCGTAGATAATGGAGATAAACCACTTGCGTGTTACTGTTGAGACCTTCAGAACTCTCTTTATCTAATTTTAACACAAGCATGCGCAGTCTTATTCTATCGGTTTTAGTACCGCTGACTAAAATAGAATTAGATCGGTCATCAGCGGCTATGGTTATTTGTGCTCTAGCGCCCATACCCGGTTGCGTTTTAACCAAATCTTTTACTGTAGTTGCAACATCCATTGCCAGTGCGTGCCTCAAATGTATCATATCGATGCCATTCGATGATGAGCTGTCCACTTGTTTGATAATGTTTGCCAGACTTTTTATGTTGTTTGCCCGGCCAGATAAAATCAACATATTTGAAGGGGGATAAGCAGAAACGTTACTCCATTGTGGCATTAACGGTCTTAGGACAGGGACTAATTGCTCCGCTGGAACATAATGAACAGGTACTACCGCGACCATCATATCATCGCCTTGCGGAGGATGTTTCATTTCATTAAGCAGATCGGTTGACAGTGTTTTGGCATCAATATTGGGGACTATTTTAATGATATCGCCATTAGGTATGGCTGCAAATCCCGAAACCTGGAGTACTGACAGAAAAACTTGATACAGAGCATGATTGGACATGGGAGTCGTCGAAACGATAGAAATTTTGCCCTGTACTCTGGGATCTATTACAAAATTTTTACCTGTAACTCGAGATACCTCGGTAATTACGGCACGAATGTCGGCATTTCGTAAATTCCACAATTTACTATTAGGTGGAAGTGGTTGACCTTGATCGGCTGTTTTAAGTGTTGGCGGTGTTTCTGAGCTGGTAGGTTGCTTGTTGCTTTGCGCGTCTTTTGGCGATAATTGGTCTCGCAAGGCTCTGGCTTTTTGATAGTCATCAATAGGGCCAATTTGTACCAGATAAAGACGTTTGTCAGCGAGGTTTTTAATCTCAATGTCGTTAGTTATTATTTTAGACAGTTTTTTTTGACGTTGCTTGGCATCTTTTTCTAAATTAAATGCACCAGCCTGAAGGTAAAACAGGGTAACACCATCTTTGGTGACGGTGGAAATATTGACATCATTAGAATAAATCAATGAAGACCAAAGTAAGGTACAAAGTATAATTACTATTGAACGCATTTCGTAACCGTAACATGATGCATGCTACCATAATAACTAAATTTGCAGACTTGCAATAGCTTTTTTACTAACTAAACTTAAGTAATTTTGAATTGATTTAGTACAGTTGTGGCTTTATTCAAGATCGTCAACGAAATAAGTTCGCGGCGTGTTCAACCGTTGTTCAATGCGCAGTATAACACCCATTTCACTTGAATATTTTCTAAAAGATTATTTAGGTATTAACGTGACTTTAAATACATAAGTAGAAGCGGACGAATCAGCCTCCGTATTGGTATTCGTTACGGTGCTTTGTATACCGCCAACAATATATCCAATAACTGTAGGTTTGCGAATGTTATCCAAATTAATCACTTTATTAGGATATTGTTGGATATTAGTCGGTATAAAATAAGCGCCCGCACCGAAGAGGAGTGGATTGCCTGGATTGACGCCAGTAGAGGGGATTAGTGGATACTGTTCATCCATTAAGTATTGCGTAAAGTTGTTATTCTTATCCATTTGAATCGTAGTGACCTGATTGATAAATGGAATTTCGTTATCCGTTTGAAATACGCCTCCAGAATAGAAACCGTAGGAGATGCCACCAAAAAAGACATTATACATACTTGCATATTTTCGGGAGTATAAGCCTGCTACCGCGCAAGTATATTGATTCATCCCTTGCTTAAAAGTTGTTGGTGCACTGGGATCAGGCATTATTGGATCCCCGGTTTCGTTGATAATCACAGGTACAGTCCACACACCCATATCAGCGGGTGTGAACACCCCTGCATAGGCTACTAATCCATATTGAAGGTGGTTGTTATTATTGAGCAGTACTGGGACTACATTGAGATCACGGCGGCGGTAATTGGAATTTTTGTTAAATGGTCGGGGATTATAAACATCAACAAAAAGTTGATTGTTAGAATCTCTAATTTTAAATTGACGTACTTGTTCACTATAGTCACCATTACTACTGCTTGTGTAAACGCCAGTAAAATCTTGTCCGAAAACCAGTTGGGTTAACTCACCCAATCGATACATCTCGCCACCCGTAACTTGAAACACAGGATTAGAAATTTGGCGTATGTTGTTGAGCACCGTATTTTGGACATTATTGGGTTCGCTAACCCATTTAATGATGCCTGGGAGGTTAATCGCGGTGAAAAAAGGTTTGGTTCCAAATGATCCACTGACGGAGTCTATTCCATAACCACCGGCCATATAGAGGGTATGATTTTCCTGATAACCCTCAGGACTGATAGTGGCTAATGAATCTATTTGTTGCTGGTTTAAACCTGAACCGGGATCCGTTAAGGAGCGTGAAAGGACTTGGCCAGTAGCTGGGTTAATGACATAAATCTGTCTGTTTTGTGCTGATCCATGAAAGGGATCGGTACCAAATCCATGTATACCCATAGAGCTACCAGCCAGTAATACCCAAAGGCCATTATAGGTTCCAAACAGTCCAGAGTGGTTTCCTACAGGCAATTGAAAATTTGCTTTTTCGATGATTACTTGGAAGGGCAAATTGCTGCCGGGTAAAATTGGGCTTAAGTCCGTGGTTTGATTCGCTGATGCATTTCCTGCTCCCAGCGTAATAAAAACAACCAGGGAAGCGAGCACTTTAGATAAATCTTTCATAAAAATCCCTTTTGATTAATACCATTCCAGGCGATGATCATCCAAATTTGTAGTTAACTCCAAATGTTCCTTGGATGATATTATTCGCGATTTGGTAAGTGTTACCTGTGTCATCATTAGTCATATAAGTATTGGGGCTTATGACATCCACTTTAACGCGTGCCGATACTCGCTCATTGATGGCATACTCAACACCACAACCTAGAGCAAGAGCAAGCGTTTTTTTAGAGACACTAAAGGCATCAAAAAAAGGCAGGCCGCTTTGATTGACTACGTTGCCAGTGATATTTATCCATGAGCCTCCTGCTGCAAGGAATAATAAAGCTCGGTCTGCAGCAATGCCACCAATGAGTTGTAGCAAAAGGGTATCTTTTAATGCATTGTTCGAGCTTAATTGATAAAGAGCATAAGAAGAGCCATAGTCTTTGCTAAAGGTCGCATTTGAAAAATTAGCACTGAACTCTAAACCATAAACACCTGATGTTGTTGTTGGTGCCAATTGATGGCGATATCCAATCTGAAACCCACCGGTAAATTGAGGATTTGCTACTTGTTGAATGGTGGCATTAAAAGTAACGGCCTGATCATCAGTCATACTCATGACGTGTTTCACAGCACCTACATTAAGACCGGCATAACGGCCAGACCAGTTATAAAATTTTATGGCTTCATCTTTTGATAAGGCATTAGCAAAAGCAGGGGCAGCACTTATTGAAGCACCAATAAGTATTGATGCGGTTATTTGAGACAGCGTCATGTAAAAATCCTTTTTTCAAATACCAACTATATGATATACCCATCCGTGGAAGGTATATTCACAGTGAATGTTTTTCCACGGAGATGATAGCCAAACATGAGGACAAAAACAATTATTCTCTGTATGTTGCGATAATCATTAAGGCAACTTGTTTGTTCCCACGGAGTACCTTCAGAGACACGGGTTTTCCGACAGGTAACGCATTAAGTGCGGCGGTATAATCATAAATATCATGAATATCCTGAGCGGCTAATTTAACAATCACATCATTTTGTTGCAAGCCTGCTCGTTCGGCTGGGGAGTTTTTGGCAACGCCTGAAAGCTTAACTCCAATGACCTCAGCACTGGCATAATCGGGTATAGTACCCAAATAAATTTTAAATCCGCGCTCGAGGTTGCTCTTAGGTTTTTCTACCGCTTGAAAGCTCATTGGCAGTAACCTGCTTTCGAGTGCCAAGGTAAGCTCAACCAAAAATTCGGAGATTTTTTTTATTCCTGCATAATTTAACGTGTCTGGTGTATCTCGCGGGGTGTGGTAATTATCATGGGCTCCGGTAAACAAATTAAGCGTGGGTATGCCATGTAAGTAAAACGATGTTGAATCGGTTGGTAAATACGGATCATTGTGCATTATTAAAGGAATAGTATGGTTTGTTCCTATGTTATTAATTACCTTGAGCCAATCAGTACTTGATCCTAATCCTTGCAAGACCAGACTCTTACGCAAATGCCCTACCATGTCTAAATTAATGACGGCATCCAGAGTAGGGCGTGGCAATTTATTTGTAGCCGGCTTTATGTAATTTTTTACAAAATGAGATGATCCCAGAATACCTAATTCCTCTCCTGACCAGATTGCGAACAAGATGTCTTTGTTGCCATGAAGTTTGCCTTGTGCTTTTAGACTGCTTAATTGTGCGGCAACTTCTAAAATACTGGCCACTCCAGAAGCATTATCATCTGCGCCAGCATGGATCATACCGTTCTCATAGTTTCGTGCTCTTGAGCCACTTAATTGACCATGACCTAAATGATCTACATGAGCCCCAATGACTATCATCCGTGCTGAGTTTGGGCTCATTTTTAGCTTTGCCAACACGTTGCGACCCTGTTGATTGCTCATCGTAGTGGCTTTATTTTTTCCTAAAAAAACACCGGCATTAAAATTAAATTCTTGAAAAAATGTCCCATGATCACCCGCTGGTTCTAATCCTAATTCACGGAATAGATTAGCAATGTATTGAGTAGCGAGCTTTTCACCAGAGGTGCCTGTAAGTCGTCCTTCTAAAGCATCAGAGCATAAAAAGTTCACATGGGCGTGCAGCTTTTTTTTCGTAATGTCATAAGGTGCAGCATGGCTGTTTTCTATAAAAAGCAAGAACAAGCACATGAACATACTGCGCGCGCAGTATCGATATTTTTTACATCGCATGTTTTATTCTTAATTTTATTGTGATTGACTCTTTTTCTTTGATAGTTGTTCAGATTGCATGGATTGGCTTTGATGGCAGGACATACAACCCATTGGCGAGTGAGAGATGTCAGGTGCTTGTTCACTTTGAGTTGACAGCGTATTGTTTTTGACTGCGGCAAAGGTGGATGAGGTAAAAACAACAGCGGCTAATAAAATAATGCTAGGGAAAATAATTTTGGATATGAATTCATTCATGGTTTAACTCCAATATTGCTGTCATACCATGATATATTTTAACTATTCTGTTAGCAAATTTTGGTTCTGATGAATAGGGTTATTTCGGTCACGTTCCTCCACTTGGCTATTGATGCAGATATATATCCTGAGTTTCAATTATGGTCACGTTCCTTAAAGACGCATGCAAAAGAAATGGCTCTTCCGGAATCCTCGTGACATCTACAATATATAGACAAATGGGCTTAACTTTGCTACGACATTTAACTTGTTGAGGTGAGGCTAAGCTTGCTGTTATTTTAATTTTGTTGTACAATACAAGACTAACTAGTTATTTGAATGCTCACTTGGATTAAAAGAAGCCTATAGCTTTCAAAAAAATATGATTGATATTTGCGCAAAATATTAGTAAAGGTGAAGCATCTGAACTGATTAAACAATGGGTTAAAGAAGAGCCATTAAAAATACGAAAGGGGTATGAAATGGGGCAAAGTCAAAGTAAAGGTGTACAAAATCAAAGTGGTCCAGGAGATGCCCTAGACTACTGTGGACGTGGCGCTATCTATCTCAACCGAGGTAATTATGCTGCGGCACTAGCGGATTACACCACGGCCATTGAAAAAGACCCTAATTGTGTTCGAGCTTATTGTGAACGTGGCTATACCTATAGCAAGCAAGAGAATTATGCTGCGGCACTAGCGGATTACACCAGGGCCATTGAAAAAGACCCCAATTATGATCTAGTTTATTTCAACCGTGGCAATACCTATAGCAAGCAAGACAATTATGCTGCGGCACTAGCGGATTACACCACGGCCATTGAAAAAGACCCCAATTATTATCTAGTTTATTTCAACCGTGGCAATACCTATTACAAGCAAGACAATTATGCTGGGTACAAGCAAGACAATTATGCTGCGGCAGTAGCGGATTACACCACGGCCATTGAAAAAAAACCTAATTATGTTCAAGCTTATTTTAACCGTGGCTATATCAATGGTAAGCAAGGCAATTATGCTGCGGCACTAGCGGATTACATCACGGCCATTGAAAAAGACCCTAATTATGCTCGAGCTTATTGTGAACGTGGCAATACCCATTACAAGCAAGGCAATTATGCTGCGGCACTAGTAGATTTCAAAAGTGCTCGTCGTTTAAACCCCAAAAAAAGTGTGGATGTAGCTACAGACATACTAACGCATTGTTTTAAAAACAATGCTTGGCTCTATGATAAATTAAAACCTGAGTTATCCTTCCGCCAACGATTATCTGTTTGTTCTGAGGGTAATGCTATTCCTGAGACATTCACTGATTTTACAAGTGAGATTATGAACAACCCCATTGCTGTTTCTAGCGGCAATATTTTTGATAGAGGCACACTTGAGCAATTATTTATACATAAAGGAAATCCAGAGACAGTCCCATGTCCAATCACGCGCGACCCCATTCATAAGCGCGAGTTAACGAATGCTACATTGATTTATATAAAAAAGGATATTGAGGCATTTGTCACGGAACAAGAAAGTTTGGCAAAAGCATCCCAATTAGTGGCTGATGCTAATGTCTCTGTTGATGAAAACAACGCAGGCTCGCTACAACAAGCATGCATATCAGGTCAAAATCAACCATGGTCTCGAGCCGCTGATAGTTCCTCTGCAGCAGCTTCATCTTCTGATGTTGGTTTGTTTGCAGCAAGCAAACGCAATCAAGACAGAGCAGCAATTGCACGTCAAGCCTGGCTTGATAAAGTAGAAGCTAAAGCAGCAGCTGCCAGCTCTGAAGTTATGGGGAAAAAATCAAACGGTTTGAATGGACCGTAGAGTGCCACGAGTATCTACGGCAGTTACGTGTGTAGGAGCGTACCAGAAAGAAGCTTATGTTATTGTATAATCCTTAGTCTAATGCTTCATTTGCTATATTGAAGAGGGGGTAGGGCTGGGAGTGCACTTGAGTCCGCATTCAAATAATTACTACAACTGTATACAACTGCTAATGTCAAAATATTAACGCCCGACTTGCCCCATTGCCAATTTGTACGAGCCATCGTTAAG
>JBIODT010000059.1:0-11476 GCA_044445305.1 Legionellales bacterium
CCTGACGGAGTCCCTTCTCCCGCCAGCGGGCGAAGGGACTCTGTCAGGAAGGATGGTAGAATCATTAAGACTGATATTTGCCAACCTTTTCACGCACATTATAATAGCGTTTTACCTAAGTTACCTGGTTCTTTGCGTGCCAGACTTTATCAAAGCAATCTGAATTCAGTTTAAATAGTTAATCAATTTCAAGCATTTCAAAATCTTCTTTACCCGCGCCGCAATCAGGGCAGAACCAATTCTCAGGCACATCAGCCCATAAAGTACCAGGTTCAATGCCATCTTCAGGCCATCCATCTGCTTCATCATAAATATAGCCACAGATGACACACATGTACTTTTTATATTCTTGCATAATTAATACCCGTCTAAAAAATGGGTAATTTATCTACTGTAAGCCAATATGTAAAGGATTTTAAGCAAAAGAACAGCAATTATGAGACTTCTTTGCTATTCTTTCTTTGCGCTTTGGCTTGGTTATTGTAATAATACCGTACAAATTTTTATAAAATAACGGGTGTTTTTATGAGTCAATCAACCAATCTTTATCACCGTGCGCAAACAGCTATTCCAGGTGGTGTTAATTCGCCGGTTCGGGCGTTTAAAGGCGTTGGTGGCTCCCCGATTTTTTTTAAGGAAGGGAAGGGCGCCTATCTTGTTGATGTGGATGACAAACACTATATTGACTATGTGGGCTCTTGGGGGCCATTAATTCTTGGTCATTGTCATCCTGCAGTTATAGATGCTGTAACGACGGTGCTTCACAGTGGTATGAGTTTTGGTGCGCCTACTGAGCTTGAAATACTTTTGGCTGAAAAAATAATTGCGCTTATTCCCTCCATAGAAAAAATCCGTATGGTGAATTCTGGTACTGAAGCCACTATGACCGCGATTCGACTTGCACGCGGTTATACCAATAAAAACAAATTTATTAAATTTAATGGCTGCTATCACGGTCACAGTGACGGTTTATTAGTCAAGGCAGGATCGGGGCTTCTTACCTTAGGGATCCCATCAACACCAGGCATTCCTCACAGCATTACTGAGCACACCTTAACCGCAAACTTTAATGACTTAGATCAAACAACCCAACTGTTTGAAAAATACTCTGATGACATAGCCGCAGTCATATTAGAACCCGTTGCTGGAAATATGGGTTTTGTATTGCCTAAACCGGAATTTTTAAAGGGTTTGAGACAATTGTGTGACCAATATAATACCTTACTGATATTTGATGAAGTTATGACTGGATTTAGAGTAGGGCTGAGTGGCGCACAAGGTTTGTTTGGTATCACACCGGACATCACTACTTTAGGTAAAGTGATTGGTGGTGGGATGCCGGTTGGTGCTTTAGGTGGCAGATCTGACATCATGTCTTATTTGGCACCAGAGGGTCCTGTTTATCAAGCAGGAACCCTTTCTGGAAATCCTTTGGCAATGGCAGCTGGCCTTGCTACTTTAACTGCAATTGAAAAGCCTGAGTTTTTTACAAACCTGAACAAAATGACGCAATCTCTAACTCAGGCATTGTCTTCAGTTGCAGCGTCTTTGAATGTACCTTTTTTTACAGCATCATTAGGCGGCATGTTTGGTTTTTGTTTTACCGACAAACAACAAATTAATGATTATGCAGACGTTGCTGCATCCGACGAAACTTTGTTTAAAAAATTCTATCATGGCATGCTGAATAAAGGTGTGTATTTTGCCCCATCTATGTATGAAGCGGGTTTTGTCTCCAGTGCGCATGGTGATAAGGAAATCAGCCACACTCAAGAGGCAGCCGAACAAGTCCTTAGTCAGATTTGAGTGCGCTTTTTGTTCCTATAGATACGGCCGTTATTGGTTGGCATCAAGACAGGCCGTTTTCAATTGCCTTTAATGACCGTTATTATGCAGCAGGGGATGGCGTTGATTACAGTCAGCGCGCATTTATTAGTGCTAATGATTTAATGAACCGTTGGTTAGCACTTCCCTTGGATCAACCAAGCTGCTTTAATGTTGCTGAGATGGGTTTTGGTACCGGATTGAATTTTTTAACCACTTGTCAGTTATGGGAGCAGTATGCACCTAAATCTTCTTGCTTGCATTTTATTTCTTGTGAAAAACACCCTTTAACATTAAGTGATTTAAGAAAAGTGCTAAGTTATTGGCCTGAATTAGCCAGTCAAGCCCAACAGCTAATAAATCAGTACCCTATCTTAACACCGGGATATCATCAGCTTTCGTTTTGTAATGACAGGGTTAAATTAACTTTAATGCTTGGTGATGCCTTTAACTGTTTTGAACAACTACTAATCTGTGGCGATAGAATACTTGAGGCGAATTTACGATCGTCATTTATTGATGCTTGGTATCTTGATGGTTTTACACCTTCTAAAAATCCAGACATGTGGTCTGACTCCTTATTGAATGTCATTGCTTTGCTTTCAAAAGAGGGTACTACTTTAGCTGCCTCCACTGACGCAAGCACTGTTAGGGCAAGTTTAAGCGCGTTTGGCTTTAATGTGGCAGCACGCAAAGAACAAGCATTCATAAGTGCACGGTTTAGTAAATTACCAGTATCGAAATTGAAACAACGTCATACCCCATGGCATGCTGCTGCGCCAGTCAAACTACAGGATAAATCGGCAGTCATTATTGGTGCAGGTTTGGCTGGATGTTTTACTGCACATGCACTTGCTAAACGAGGCTGGAAAGTTACTTTGATTGAGGAAAAAAGCGCTGTTGGCTGCGGAGCGTCAGCCAACCAACAGGCAGTATTGTTCCCTAAATTATCAGCACATTGTTCGCCATTGACACAATTCATGTTAATGGCTTTTATTCATGCAACTCGTGTTTATTCGGTGTTTTTAAAGCAATACAACTTAGGTGAGTTAAAAGGTTCTTTATTGCTTCCACATAATGAAAAAGAACGCTTAGCCCAGCAAGGTTTAACATCATGGCTGTGTAGATATCCAGAGCTTGGCTGCTTAGTGGATGCAGAACGTGCCTCTACACTGACGGGATTAAAGCTCGAACAGACAGGCTTGTACATTCCCAGTTCGGGATGGATTAATTCTCCCGATTTATGTCGAATTTTGGCACTTGGTGAGGGAATATCAGTGCATACCAATACTCATGTAGACAGTTTGGTATTTGCTGATAACTGTTGGTTGGTCAATGAGCTTGAGGCTCATGTCGTGGTATTGGCTAATGGACATCAATTAAGTCAATTCAACCAGACTCAGAATATCCCTATAACAGCGATCCGCGGCCAGATGACATCAATACCGACTACTCCTGAAAGTGTGGCCTTGAAAATACCGTTATGCGGTGAAGGTCATGTGCTTCCTGCATTAAATGGTGCCCATCATTTGGGTGCAACTTATGAAAAAGGTGCTAATTCACAAACAAAGACTGTTGATGATGTACTGAATATTACCAAGCTAAAGCAATTGACGCCTGATGTTTGTTGGTCCCCTGAGACCGTCAATCATTGGGCGGGTGTCAGGGCTGCGACACTTGATTATCTGCCTTTGGTTGGGCCTATTGCTGATTCGGCGCAATTTAGGCGTGTTTTTTCTGGATTAGAAAGCGATTCCAAGCGATGGGCAGCACAGCCAGCGCCTTGCTACCCAGGTCTTTATGCCTGTGCGGGCTTTGGTTCTCGTGGTTTAACCACCATTCCATTGTCTGCTGAGTTCTTGGCTGGTTTAATTAATAATGAGCCCAGCTGTTTGCCAAGAAATATGATTCAAGCTCTGTCTCCTATGCGTTTTTTAAGAAGAGATTTAATTCGCGGCAAATGATCGTGGCCGCGCGCAAGCGTAATTTAATGATTGGCGTAGCCTTGATTACGCTAACGCCGCATCAAGGCTACGCCAATCACAAAAGGACACTTTAAATTACACTTCAGCGCGCGTGTATGTTTGCAAATTCCCCCTGATTTCATTAACATTGCTTGATTTAATTCATTTTTGTAGTAGCGCGCAGTACATGCCTGACTATAGTGATAAGTCAGTAGAACCAATAAAGTCACAGTGGTTTTCACAAGGAATTATTAATAATGACCAGCTCTATGGGTAAAATCTTTAAAAAAGCAGTAAGTGAAAACAAACCATTACAAGTGCTAGGGACTATCAACGCCTATAATGCAATGCTTGCCCAATCAGCCGGGGCTAAGGCCATTTATCTTTCAGGAGCAGGTGTTGCTAATGCCTCCTACGGTTTGCCAGATCTTGGTATGACTAATTTATCAGAGGTTTTAGACGATGTGCGACGGATTATTGACGCATGTTCTTTACCTTTGTTGGTAGATATAGACACGGGTTGGGGGCATGCCTTTAATATTGCCAGGACGATAAAACTCATGGAAAAATCTGGAGTGGCCGCGGTTCATATTGAAGATCAAGTTCTAGCAAAGCGATGTGGGCACAGGCCCAATAAAGCCATCGTGTCGCTTAAAGAAATGGGTGATAGAATCAAGGCTGCAGTGGATGCGCGCCTTGATCCTGATTTTGTTATTATGGCAAGAACTGACGCCTATGCTGTAGAAGGAATGAACGCAGCAATTGAGCGGGCCGCTTTATGTGTTGAATTGGGTGCTGATATGATTTTTCCTGAGGCAATGACTCAGCTTTCTGAGTACCAAACCTTTACTTCTACGATTAAAGTCCCGGTATTGGCCAATATTACTGAATTTGGTAAAACACCTTTATTCACTAGAGAGGAACTTGCAACAGTCGGGGTGTCTTTGGTTTTATATCCATTAAGTGCCTTCAGATCTATGTCTCAAGCTGCGCTCAATACTTATAAGACCATTATCCAACAAGGGACACAAGAGCCTGTATTAGATACGATGCAAACACGTGATGAATTGTATGATATTTTGGGCTATTACAAATATGAGCAGAAATTAGATCAACTAATGGAGGAAGAACATGATCAGTAAAAGTGGCGGCCTAGCAGGTGTTGTTGCTGGACAATCAGCAATTGCGACAGTTGGCTTGGCTGGTAAGGGATTAAATTATAGAGGCTACTCTATTGATGACTTGGCTGCTAAGGCAAGTTTTGAAGAGGTTGCTTATTTACTGCATTACGAAAAACTGCCAACCCAAAAAGAGCTTAATGACTACACACAAAAGCTCATAGGGCTTAGGGGACTACCCGAAGCATTAAAAACACTTTTAAAATTAATTCCCAAAAACGCCCATCCAATGGATGTGTTAAGAACGGCATGCTCCTTTTTAGGAACCATTGAGCCAGAAACGAATTTTGCACAACAATACCATATTGCCGATCGTTTGTTGGCTTTATTCCCAGGCATCATGTGCTATTGGTATGCGCATCATTTTCAAAACAGGGAGCTATCAGGTTTAACCGATGAACCAACCTTAGGCGGGCATTTCCTGGCCATGCTCCATAACAGAAAACCATCCAAGCTTGAATCTGATTTGATGAATGTATCACTTATTTTGTATGCAGAGCATGAGTTTAATGCTTCTACTTTTGCAGCAAGAGTTACAGCCGGCACACTATCAGATTTTTATTCTGCAATAACCAGTGCTATTGGAACTTTACGTGGCCCACTTCATGGCGGCGCCAACGAGGCGGCTATGGAATTAATTGAGCAATTCAAAAGCCCTGATGAAGCAGAAGAAAAGTTGAAAGTGATGTTAAGCAATAAAGCTACTATTATGGGCTTTGGTCATAGGGTTTATACAAACTGTGATCCTCGCTCTGACATCATTAAAAAATGGTCTTTTAGATTGGGTGAAGAGAAGGGCGATCTACTTCTGTATAACATCTCTGAACGTGTTGAAGAAGTCATGTGGCAGGAGAAGAAACTGTTTCCTAACCTTGATTTTTACAGCGCATCGGCCTACCACTACTGTGGCATCCCCACATCTTTATTTACGCCTATTTTTGTAATGTCCCGTATTACTGGATGGTCGGCTCATGTGTTTGAACAACGTGCCAACAACAAGTTAATTAGACCCACATCAGAATACATTGGGCCGGATCCACGACCATTTCCTTTAATTGGAACGAGGGCTTAGGGTCTGTTAACCATTCAGACGGCCTACGTCCCGCGAATATACCTTATTTGGAATTTACTTTATGCACACTTATGTAGAAGACAATCTTAAACCTGATTACGACCAGGTTATTACCGATATTGCTGATTATGTATTAAATAAAAAAATTGACAGTGCGCTTGCATATGAAACTGCGCGCTTGTGTTTGATGGATACTCTGGGCTGCGGTATGTTGGCGCTTAATTTCCCTGAGTGTACTAAATTAATGGGCCCTGTTGTTCCTGGGGCGTCCCTTGTTGGTGGGGCTCGTGTACCTGGGACTGATTATGAATTAGATCCAGTACAAGCCGCTTTTAATATTGGCACTATGATTCGTTGGTTGGATTTTAATGACACTTGGCTTGCTGCCGAGTGGGGTCATCCCTCCGATAATTTAGGTGCCATTTTAGCGGTAGCTGATTATGTCTGTCGAGACAATTGTACAAAAGGGAAACCACCTCTGTTGATGCAGGATGTATTAACCGCCATGATTAAGGCGCATGAGATTCAAGGCTGTCTGGCGCTGGAAAACAGTTTTAACCGTGTTGGTTTAGATCATGTGTTTTTAGTGAAAGTAGCGAGTGCGGCTGTTGCTGCTTTGTTATTTGGTGCTAACCGAGACATGATGTTACGAACCTTATCACAGGTTTTTGTCGATGGACAAAGTCTTAGAACTTACAGGCATGCACCCAATGCTGGCTCAAGAAAGTCCTGGGCAGCCGGGGATGCAACAGCACGAGCAGTTCGCCTGGCTTTGATTGCGCAAACAGGTGAAATGGGTTACCCCAGCGCCTTAACTGCCCCAACTTGGGGTTTTTATGACGTACTCTTTGATAAAGTGCCCTTTAAATTTCAACGCCCCTATGGAAGTTATGTCATGGAACAGGTCTTGTTTAAATTGTCCTACCCTGCGGAGTTTCATGCACAAACAGCAGTTGAATGTGCGGTACAATTACATCCCTTGATTAAAAGCAGAATGGATGAGATTGCACGTATTGAATTAATCACTCATGAGTCAGCAATACGAATCATCAGCAAGCAAGGTGCACTGCACAATCCAGCTGACAGAGATCATTGTTTACAATATATGGTTGCAATTGGTTTGCTTTTTGGAGACTTGAAAGCGGAGCATTATGAAGATGATGTTGCAGTAGATTCAAGAATAGATACTTTACGCTCAAAAATGCATGTGACTGAAAATGAACGCTTTTCACGTGAATACCACGATCCTGAAAAACGATCTATTGCTAACAGCATTAAAATCATTTTTAAAGACGGTACCGCAAGTGATTTAATTACAGTTGAATACCCAATTGGCCATAAACGCAGGCGCGAAGAAGGTGTTCCTGTTTTACTGTCCAAATTCAAGCATAATTTAAGTACCCGATTTTCTGCAGAGCGTGTTGAAAAAATCACCGCAACAATGAGTGATACCAACCAACTTGCGGCAATGAAAGTAGGTGATTTTATGGCCATGTGGGTTGGTTAGTAAGTCGGTGCACGATGGTATTGAGTTGAACAAGGCATGCTTTTTTCTGTATACTATGCGCCAGCTCTAAAGTGGGTTTATTTTATGACAAAAAAAACATTATTTAAAATTACATTTGCTAATCAAGAAGCAATTTATGAAATCTATGCGCGTTCAATAAAAGAAAGCGACCTGTTTGGTTTTATTGAAGTGGAGGAGTTGGTATTTGGGGAGCAGACATCATTAGTTGTTGATCCTTCTGAGGAACGCCTTAAAATAGAATTTAATGGGGTTAAACGCACGTTTATTCCCATGCAGGCCATTTTTCGAATTGATGAAGTAACCAAACAGGGAAGCGCTAAAGTAACGGACAAGCTTGGCTACGATAATAAGGTCAGTCCCTTCCCAGGAACTGGCAAATTAAAGGATATTTAAATGTCTATTCCCAGTAAAATTAAGTCCGTTTATGAGAAAGCCAGTTGTTTGTTTACAACCGATGAAGTAGAAGCTGCTCTTGACCGAATGGCAATTGAAATTCATGAAAAATTACATGATAAAAACCCAATACTTATTTGTGTGATGATTGGTGGACTGGTTCCCTTGGGTAATTTATTACCCAGACTGGATTTTCCTCTAGAAGTGGATTACATCCATGCAACTCGATACCGAGGGGACATTACCGGTGGTGAACTGCATTGGAAGGTAAAACCATCGACTAATTTATCTGGAAGAACGGTTCTTATTGTAGATGACATTCTTGATGGCGGTGTGACTTTAGCTGCTATTGTTGACGAAATCAAAGCACTAGGTGCTGGTGAAATTTTTAGTGCGGTGCTTGTTGACAAGTATCGAAAAAGACTTCCTAATGGACTTCAACAGGCTGATTTTGTAGGGCTGCAAGTTGAAGATCATTACATCTTTGGCTATGGAATGGATTATAACGAGTACCTGCGTAATGCGCCGGGTATTTTTGTGGTGCACCCTGACCATGAGTAGATTTTAGACTAAGCTGCATGCTGCCTGGTCTAAATAAGGATTAAGTTACAAAATCAATCTGATGCTGCGCGCGCACCAACTGTAGCTTTAGCGGTTGATTTGATGTTAAAACAGGACGTTATTTTGGACACAATGCTAAGCTGCATGCGTTTTTTTGCATGCAGCTTAGCCCAACAAACAAGGACAGTTTATGCTTTTTAAGCAACAAAAATACCTTTCTTTGCTAGCCACGGCATTGTTGGTCTTAAGCACACAAGCCACACTTGCTGCCAGCCGCCAGACCGATACCCAGTCAACTAATACGCAAGGCATCCCTTGGTTTGGGCCAATGGACCCGGTTCGGGCCCCTCCTACAGCTGCTTCTCGCAATCCATCTAGAGCCAATTATCCGACTATAGATCAAACGTTAGAATCTCTTTTTCCAACCCTTATTATAACCACGAGTTTTGGTCTATCCAAAGAAGGAAGTGGCCAAAAACAAACCATTAGATTCAATCCTACCATTATAAAAGCTTATGTGGCCAATCAAAATACTGGTTCCTTTGGATATGGCGAGTTGTTTGTAGGAATAGAAAAATCATTGTCTAAAAGTATCAAAGGTCAGCTGGGAGTCGCTTTTTCTTTAGCCAGTAGCGTGGGAATTAACGGCATTATTTGGGACAATGCTCAGAACCTCTTTGATAATTACACCTATCAGTATCAAATAAAACATAAGTATTTGGCAATAAAGGGCAAGCTGTTGGCAGACAAAGGATATTGGGTAATGCCCTGGATAAGTGCCAGCTTAGGGGTTGGCCTAAACCAATCACAAAACTTTACCAATACCGCTCGAATAGAAGAGGCAGTTGTTAATAATAATTTTGCTAATAAATCAAAAAGTACTTTTGCCTATACAGTAGGTGCAGGCATAGAGCGCAAGTTTACGGAAGCATGGCGTGCAGGTATTGGCTATGAGTTTGCAGATTGGGGTCAAAGCCACTTGGGCTCTGCTCCTGGACAACTAATAGGCTCAGGCCCGTCACTGTCCAGCATCTATACCAACAGCATCTTATTCAGTATCAGTTATGTTTATTAGCTCTGAATTTAAGGAATCTTTCATGGAAACGAGTTTGCACAACACCAGGTTTTGTAGCGCCATAATGCTTTTTTTAATGGTTAGCCTGTCACAGGCGAGTACGCCTATGTGGACATTTACACCCAATTCAAGCGCTCCCGCAACACAATTCACATGCCCATTGGGCCCGGCAACCATTCAATATACTGTTACCAATCAATCCCCAATCAAGCAAACCTTGATCATGAAACCCATAGCAGGCATTAATCAGCCCCCGCCATGTCATCTAAATCCCAAAGGGACTGCGGGCAGCACTTGTCTCTTGACCTTAACGACAACAGTCAGCTCCGTGCCTATGAGTATTTCAGGTGGCCCCATTCTTTGTGCTGCAAATCCAGACCAAAGTCCCAATCCCAATCAGTGCTATCAACCAAGCCTTGCCGACAGACTGAACATTACATTGTCCTTGTGTGCAAGTGTAGCGAATGGATCGACTTTAGCATTAAGCGTTACGGGTTTGACCGAAGATGAGGTTCAGGGAGTAATAGTATCGCCTTCAGGAATACCCAGAATCATCACCATTACCAATAAAGGGACAAAAAATGCGAACAATGTAACCTACAATGCACCTGGATTACCTACTGGAGCCTTTATAACCAGTAGTTCCGGCATGGCCGGTAGTTGCGGAACAATTGCACCTGGAGGCACTTGCGTACTGACGATTACACCAGGTGCTAATCCCAGTGCGCAACCAGGGAATCTTAACCCTACGCCTGTCACCTTGAGTATTGCCGGAACCAACACCAACACACTAACGCCAGGAATCAGCATTCTGACCTATGGCAGTGTTTATCAATCAGGTTATGTTTATGCTTTTGATGACAGGCCTCCTAACACGGTCAGTGTTGCTGGCAAAGTTGCAGCTTTAACTGACCAGGCTGGTACAAGTGGCATCATTTGGAGCTCTAATGGCACGCAGGGTATGGTAAGTTACGATGTTATACCTGGTATCGACGATACCTCAGTTGGACCTTTAGGTGTAGGCGCAGAAAATGACTCACCAACTTTCGCTGATTTTAGTAGCGCGTTTAGTTCATTTTATTCATCTACTACTCAAATACTCACGCCCTCTCAATTTAATACATGCAACGGTAACAGCGATGGCTCTTGTGATTCGAGCAATATTCTGACTTTTTATAATACCTATACAACCAATCAGGACTTAAGCTCGCCTCCAACCTATCCACCACCTTATTCACCATCCTATGCCTTCCCTGCTGTAGTATCCCCGACACCACCAGCAGATTATGCGACAGGCTTATGTGCCCAATATACAATTGATTCAGCTGGTAATGCGCCTTGTAATACAGGTGTTTGTTATAGTGGCTGGTATTTACCTGCCATTTGTGAATTGGGGGTTGACACTACTAGTAATAGTGGTAGTGGCTGCGGCACTAACCGATATCCTTCGGTTGTCATACAAAACATGCAAGTAAATTTGGCTGCCAATGGATTTGGTAACTTCATCTACTATAATTACACTTATTACTACTGGAGCTCTACTGAGTATTCTTTCAATGTTGAAGGGAACCCCACAGCGTATGCGTGGACACAGTACTTTAGTACAACATCATCCGCAATAGTTAACGGGCAGACAGGGTGGGGCAAGTCTGTTGATCGCGCTGTTCGCTGCTCACGTGCTTTTTAATCCTTTCATATCAGGGCAGAAGGGGGCTTTTGGACCATTGTTAATACTGGGTTAATGTTTCTGGCTTATAATATAGTATACCTTCCACGGATGGGTTTTCAGGTTTTATGCGATTGATTTTTCCGTTCATGCCGTCTTTAAAAACTCGCAATAGAGTAGACTATTACTCGCTTTTAAAGACGGCATGAACGGAA
>JBIODT010000060.1:0-11473 GCA_044445305.1 Legionellales bacterium
CTATTTTCCATGAGATAACTTGTGGGTAACGATATGGCTGCGGGACGTCGGCGTGGAGTGAGCAGTTACACTTTCCCCTTATTTAATAATTCCTTAATGATTTCTGCTTATAATGTATAAAAACAAAACATAATGGAGATTGATTTGTTAACCTATTTTAGTAAGCGTCTTTTTATTGCTGTGTTTTTATGTGGTTGTAGTTTTGTCCATGCATCTGAACCCAGTTTACGAGAAAAAATTGGACAAATGTTGATCATTGGTTTTCAAGGAAAAGTAATTAATGAACAATCACCCATAGCTCACGCCATCGATAAAGACAATCTCGGTGGCGTGATTTTATTTGATTTCAATATACAATCACAAACGTTTGATAAAAACATCGAAAGTCCAGCGCAAGTGAAACAGCTGAACCAACAATTACAACAACTGACTGAAAAGTCGAATAAAGCACATCACCGTGCTGATTTACCTTTATTGATTTCGGTGGATTATGAAGGTGGACGGGTTAATAGGTTACACCAACGTTATGGTTTTCCTGCCGTTCCATCTGCAAAAAAAGTAGGGGAGATGACAACAACTGAGGCGAATAATATAGCCCAAACCATGGCCAATACACTACAGTCTACTGGTTTTAACTTAAATTATGCGCCATTAGTCGATGTTAACGTAAATTCAGAAAATCCAATTATAGGTAAATTAGACAGAAGTTTTTCCGCTGTTCCTGATGTTGTGACTCAATATGCTCAAATATATGGCGATCAATTTATAGACCATAAAATCCAGTGTTCGTACAAACATTTCCCTGGACACGGCAGCTCTCTTGCCGATTCTCATTTGGGGTTTGTAGACGTTACTGATACCTGGAGTGAGCAAGAGTTAGCGCCTTATCTGCATTTGTTATCGCAACCCAATCATTGCGGCATGGTAATGGTTGCTCATATTGTCAACCGAAAATTAGATGTCAACGGACTTCCTGCCACACTTTCTTATAATATGATAACGGGTCTGTTGCGCAACCAGTTGCAATTTAATGGGGTAGTGGTATCCGATGACATGCAAATGAAGGCTATAGCCGATTATTATGGATTGGAGCATGCAGTGACACTGGCTATTAATGCTGGGGTTGATGTATTGATGTTTGGTAATCAACTCGCTGAAAAGCCACAAGATCCGTCGAAAATTATCGATATAATTGAAGAACAAGTGCGTTCCGGTGCGATTTCTGAACAGAGAATCAATGAGGCTTATGAACACATTGTTGTATTGAAACAATCATTAGAGCCTGTCGTCAATTCGCTAAAATGAGTGCTAATTCGTTTTTAAACAGGCTGTCTTTAGCAACTTGCAGCGTTGCTGATTCCAGCTTGTCGGCGCACCACCAGTTATCTGGTACTTTAAGGCGATGCTCGGATTTGATACTATAACAGAAAGTTATTCCGGTCACGTTCCTAAGCAAGGCAGAGAGTCTGGTCTTGCTGGGTGTGGCTCATTGAAAGTCACCCTCAAGGAGCAGCAGCCGGGATAAAAGCAGCAGCATTGGCGTCGAGTAGTGGTTTTCTTGAGAAAAACCGGCACTCCTCTTGTCGTTTGGGTTCGGGTTTAATGGTGACCTGCCCATGCTCCCAGCGAGCACCATCAGCAGCTTGATGTTGCTGCAAATAGTTAGCGACCAGGGCTCGCATTTTTTCTTTACTGGCTGATTTGCTATGGCTAGATGCACCAAAAACAATGGTTTTTAATGATTGATTTTTAAAGCCCTTATCAAGAAGCCGCTGAGCTGAGAGATGATCTAGTCCATGTAAATCGAGCCGCATGCTCACTGGGTTAAAATGAGTTGATTTAAGTTTCTCTATCCATAATTGCAAAACACCATCAAGGGCCAGCGTGATTTCCGTGTTTTTGAACTCAGGGTTGTCAGAAAAAAAACATTGTAAAAGTTCATTGGTGAATACAAGGATGGCCGTATTCTTGATAATTATTAAATAACTTGCTAGTGCTTGCGACCAGGCCAAGCCATCTGTTTGATAAAGAATGGTTTTAGGGCGTTTATTATTTAATAAGGTTAGAGCGATAGACGCGACAGGGATGTTGGTGCTTATTTTTACCAGTCCGTACAATGCGTTGCCAATTTCTTGCGCTCTCAATTCTTGTTTAGATTGCTGAATTTTAGAGGTCAAGGCGGCTATAAGCTCTTGCACTGCTTTAGAGCTGGCATCCATATTTTGTAGTCCGTACAAAGCATTGCCAATTTCTTGCGCTCTCAATTCTTGTTTAGATTGATGAATTTTAGCAGTCAAGGTAGCTATAAGTTCTTGCACTGCTTTAGAGCTGGCATCCATATTTTGTAGGCCGTACAAGGCGTTGCCAATGGCTTGTGCACCTAATTCTTGTTTAGATTGATGAATTTTAGCAGTCAAGGCGGCTATAAGCTCTTGCACTGCTTTAGAGCTGGCATCCATATTTTGTAGGCCGTACAAGGCGTTACCAATGGCTTGTGCATTTAATTCTTGTTTAGATTGATGAATTTTAGCAGTCAAGGCGGCTATAAGCTCTTGCACTGCTTTAGAGCTGGCATCCATATTTTGTAGTCCGTATAAAGCATTGCCAATTTCTTGCGCTCTCAATTCTTGTTTAGATTGATGAATTTTAGCGGTCAAGGTGGCTATAAGCTCTTGCACTGCTTTAGAGCTGGCATCCATATTTTGTAGGCCGTACAAGGCATTGCCAATGGCTTGCGCATCTAATTCTTGTTTAGATTGATAAATTTTAGCAGTCAAGGCGACTACAAGCTCTTGCACTGCTTTAGAGCTGGCATCCATATTTTGTAGGCCGTACAAGGCATTGGCAATGGCTTGCGCATCTAATTCTTGTTTAGATTGATGAATTTTAGCAGTCAAGGCAGCTATAAGTTCTTGCGCTGCTTCGGAGCTGGCATCCATATTTTGTAGTCCGTACAAAGCATTGCCAATTTCTTGCGCTCTCAATTCTTGTTTAGATTGATGAGTTTTAGCAGTCAAGGCGGTTATAAGTTCTTGCACTGCTTTAGAGCTGGCATCCATATTTTGTAGGCCGTACAAGGCATTACCAATTTCTTGCGCCCCAAACTCAACATTAGTGCTCTTTATTTTGATTGCGAGCGCGCCTAGTACTGCTTGTACTTCTGGAATGGCTGTCAAGCCCTTTAATCCTTTAAGGCATCTAGAAAAGTTGATTTGATTCCATGGGAATTTCCCCTTAAGAAATGAATTGGTTGCAATGACATCTGCCAACTTTATTAGGTCAGATAGAAAGTCCTTTTTGGGATAACCATCTATTCCTCCCTGGAAGCAGTTAATTAGAGGGGCGTATTTATCGTCCATCCAATCGGCAATATTTTTAGCGTGGTAAAATTTTGGTAGCATGTAAACCTCTAAATATTGATAAGCAAGACAGAGAGTCTGGTCTTGCTGGGTAAGCTTATGAATTGACGCATAAGTATATTAAGTGCAGCCACTAGAAAAAACATGATCTTATTGTGCTTTAAATGACAATAAAATACTAGGGTGTACTTGTGTTTTGTACTTTTAGTGTTTTTGTTTCTTCGTAATGACTGGGTGCAGTTCATTAGAACTCATCTTTAAAGTTCCGCAGCAGATGAGGTAAAAGTAGTAGCATTGGCATCGAGTGACTTAGAATCGTGACCGAAATAACGTCCTGTCACGATCCTTACTTGAGAAAAACTGGAGTCTCACTGGTCGTTTAGATCTAGGATTAATGGTGAATATACCCCCGTTCCTATAAAGACAATTCCTATTGATTATTCCTTCCTTCCAAGCACTGCACTACCTCATAAAAATTTAATTCACAGGCGGTTAACAGAACCAGCAAGTGGAAAAGCAAATCAGCACTCTCATTGATAAGCTCTTCTCTGTTAGAGCTTACTGCTGCAATAACAGTTTCTACTGCTTCTTCACCTACTTTTTGTGCGCATTTATTAACGCCTGAAGCCAGGAGTTTTGCTGTATAGCTGCCTTTTTCCTGTTTGTTTGCGCGCGTATTAATTAATTCAATTAAATTATCCAAAAACCCCAGCGTGGTGGTGTAAGGGGGTTGGTAACAGCTTGAGAATCCCAGATGGCAGGCTGGTCCTTTGGGTAGAACTTGAACCAACAGGCTGTCACTGTCACAATCAGTGCTGATGTGTTGTAGGGCCATGCTGTTACCGGATGTTTCTCCTTTGCGCCACAATCTTTGTTTGCTTCTGCTGTACATAGTCAGCTGGCCTGTCGTGAGGGTGGCCATTAATGCTTCCTGGTTCATGTACCCTAACATCAATACCTTACCATTTTCAGCATTTTGAATTATCGCAGGCAGTAAACCATCCATTTTATGCCAATCTAATGAATTGATGTCTAAATCGATCATAGTCTTACCTCAATGTTGTTTGCTCTAAGGGTGGTTTTAACTTCATTTATTGTCAGTACGTTGTCATGAAAAACACTGGCGGCTAAAGCCCCATTTACTTGAGCTTTAATAAACACGTCAATAAAGTCTTGTGTTGTACCTGCACCACCTGATGCAATTAATGGCACTTGACACAAGTTGCGCATTTCTTGTAATTGTTTGATGTCATATCCTGCACGCACGCCATCTGATTGCATGCAATTAAGCACAATTTCTCCTGCCCCGCGATCCTGGACTTCTTTAATCCACTCGCGGGTTTTGCGTTTTGAATTGCAACTTTTATGTTCATCACCAGTATATTGGTAAACATAATAATCATCAATTACCCATTGGCTGTCAATCCCTACAACGACACATTGAGTACCAAAATCAGCGCTTAACTCATTAATTAAATAAGGATTTTCTAAAGCGGGGCTGTTGATGGAGATCTTGTCGGCCCCTGCATTTAATAAAGCTTTAGCTTGTTCCATGGAGCGGATTCCCCCAGCGACTGTGAAGGGTATGTTTAAGGTAGCTGCTATTTGGTTTATCCAAAGGGGACAAACTGATCGCTGGTCACTGCAGGCACTAATGTCATAAAAAACCAGCTCATCTGCACCAGCTTGCGAATAATGTGCTGCCAGAGGCAGTACGTCACCGATTATTCTATGATTGCGAAATTGGACGCCTTTAACTATTTGGTTGTCACGTACATCAAGACAAGGAATGATTCGTTTGGTTAGCATAAGTTGTACTCATTTAAACAGTCTGATAAATTAAAATCGCCTTGGTATAGGGTTAATCCCAGTATGACCGCAGCAATGCCTAAGGATTTTAATTTTGCAATGTCTGCTTGGTGTCGTATGCCTCCCGAAGCTTGCCATTCAATGCTTGGGAAACGTTCGGCAGCTTGTTGGTATAAGTTAAAATTGGGACCGCTCATCATGCCGTCACAGGCAATGTCTGTACAAAGAACCTGTCTAATGCCTTGTTGTTGAAAATAGGCAACAAGCTCCCAGAGGTTGGTTTCGCTGGTTGTTTGCCAGCCGTGCGTTGCTGGTTTTGGATGGTTATTTTCCATACGTACATCCAGGGCTAGGGTGATGTTGTTGGCTCCTATTTCTTGAATGATTTGTAGCGTTAGCACCGGATTAGTAATCGCAAGGCTTCCTATGACCAGGTTCGATAAGCCTGCGTTCATGCAAAGTCTTGCTTGCTCGATAGACCTTATTCCACCACCGGCTTGTACGGGTATTCCCATTTTTTGCATGGCGCAAATTAGCGGTAATTGTTGCATGCTGCCATTTTTAGCACCGTCCAGATCAACCACATGTAAGCGTTTTGCACCTAATTGAGCAAAGTATTGCGCTCGCTCTATGGGGATGTTGTCAAATTGAGTGACTTCGTCAAATCGTCCTTGTTTTAAACGCACACAACGACCTGCTTGTAGATCTATTGCTGGGATAATTAACATATTAACTCCGTGCTACAAAAATTATTAAGCAATTGCATGCCTACTGTGGCTGATTTTTCAGGATGAAACTGCATACCAAATACATTGCCTTTATTAATTATGGCGCTAAAAGTCTCGCCATATTCACAATGAGCCAAAGCATGTTCAGTGCGTCTTAATGCATAGCTGTGCACAAAATAGACATGATCTGTGTCACTTATTCCTTGCTGTAAGGGTGACTTGCGGCACCATTGCAACTGATTCCAGCCCATGTGAGGCACTGGATAATGGTCGTGTTTTATTAACAGTTCAGCACGACCTGGAATTAATCCCAAACAAGCCACTTGTCCTTCCTCGCTGTAATCCAGCAACAATTGCATGCCAAGACAGATGCCCAGTAATGGTTGTGTCAGTGCGCTTAAAACCGGGACTAGTCCATGTTGCTGTAACGCATTCATACCATAAGTGGCTGTGCCTACCCCGGGCAAAATCACATGGCTTGCTGCTTGGATTTGCTCTGCATTGTGGGTCAAAATGTAGTCAAAACCCAGTCGGCTCAGTGCGTTGCCCAAGGAGGTAAGATTGGTGCCACTTACATCGATAACTGCAATCATAAGGCCCCCTTAGTTGACGGCAGTGAATCGCCGGTTTTTGTGCAGGCTTGTCGAAGTGCTCTGCCCAATGACTTAAAGCAAGCTTCTATCATATGGTGGTGGTTCGAGCCCGTGACACTGATGTGTATGGTCGCACCTAGGGCAGAGGATAAGGATTGGAAAAAGTGCGGCACCATTTCTGTCGCCATACCACCCACAAATTCTCGAGTAAATTGGCCTTTGAATTCACAAAAGCTTCTGCCACTGATGTCTATTGCTATTGAGGCTAAAGCTTCATCCATAGGCACTATAAAACCGTAACGATTAATACCCCATTTATCACCAAGTGCTTCTTTGATTGCCTCGCCTAAAGCAAGGGCCGTATCTTCTATTAAATGATGATCATCTACTGCTGTATCGCCCGTAGCCTGTAGTTCCAGATTGAATCCACCATGTTTTGCTACTTGTTCTAACATGTGGTTAAAGAAAGGCAGTGGGGTATTAATGATGCTTTCTTGATCTCGATCTAAACTTACAGTCAGCTGAATATTGGTTTCTTTAGTTGTTCTTGTTACAAAAGCACTGCGGGTTTTATTCAGCAGTGACAGTGCAATATCATTCCATGAATGTTCTTTTGATACTGGTAAAAATTGAACGCCTAAATTGTCAGAAAGTGCTCTATCAGTGTCCCTATCACCTATTACCCACGAAGCTGCTTTGTCTATTGCCGTTTGCTGCATGAACTCATCCAGCAAGCCAGTTTTAGGTTTACGACAGGAACAATTATCCTCGGGGAGGTGGGGGCAGATGAATATTCGGTCAAAGAGTATGCCTTGTGAAGAAAACAGATCTAAGACGAAGTCATGACACAGCGCAAAATGTGCCTCAGGAAAATCAGCAGTGCCTATGCCATTTTGATTGCTGACCATAATGAATTGAAATCCTGCTTTTTTTAATTGCAGCAGTGCTGGAATGACGTGGGGCATTAATTTTATCTTATCTAAAGAGTCTACTTGAAAATCAAAGGGTTCTTCTATTAAGGTGCCATCGCGGTCAATAAATAATATTTTTTGCATCATGATAATCCTTTTGGAGAAAAAGAGCTTAGAGCCGCAATCAGGGACTGACTTTGCTGCTCATCGCCCACGGTAATACGCAGGTGCTGTAGTAATTGAGCGCTGTTGGGGAACTCTTTTACTGCAATACCATGACTTGCAAACCAAGCAGTTAATTCTTTAGCGTAACGTGTTTTAACCAGTATAAAGTTGGTTTCGCTGGGATAGATGGTTTCAATGATCGGATGCTCTTGCAGCCTATTGATTAACCAATTCCGTGTCTTTGTTATGCGTTGTGTGGTGGTTAGAAACCAGTCATTTTTTTTCAGAGCCTGGTTGGCCAACCGCATTACTGGAGTGGAAAGAGCATAAGGTGCCATTATGGATTTGCAGGCGTCAATCACATGGGCTTGAGCGATAATGCTTCCCACACGCAGTCCAGCCAAGCCACAAGCCTTAGATAAGGTCCTTAAGACAACTAAATTCTCAAATTGAGGGATTAACGTGGTGGCACTTTGGGCTTGGCTAAATTCTATATAAGCCTCATCAACCACAACCAAGGATTGGTTTGCATAGTGTTTACACACCGATGCTATCAGCTCTAAATCTAGCAAATTTGCAGTTGGGTTGTTGGGTCTGCAGAACATGATGATTTTACAATTGGGTTGCCAGTACTTGTTGATTTGATTTATTGACAGACTAAAACCATTGGCTGGGTCTAATGGGCAGTCAATCGTTTGTGCCTGTTGCAGACGAACATAAAACGAATACATAGAAAAGGTTGGAGTGAACTGCATCAAAGCATCTTGGCCCGCTTTTAAAAACAAGCGCGTGATTAAATCAATGCCATCATCACTTCCACGTGTTAGTACAATCTGATTCAAAGCAACTTGATAACGTAGTGCCAATTGTTTTTGTAACTGCAGTTGTAGTGCACTTTGGGGATAAAAATTTAAATTAACAGCATCTGCAGTCACAGGAGACCAAGGCAATTCATTAGCGTGTAATCGGGCTTTGCTGTGCTCTCCACCAGGAATATAGCTTGGCGCTGTTAATAATTCTGCTCGGATCAGGTTTAGAATGGACATTTAAACCTCCAAAGCATTAAGGCGGACTTGTACTGCGTGAGCATGGGCATCTAATCCTTCAAGTTGCGCTAAAGTTACAGCCGTGGCACCTAGCTCTATAATGCCTTTCTGGTTAATCGACTGCACGGTAAAGCGGTTTAAAAAATCAATTGTGCTTAAACCACTGTGGTTTTTTGCAAAACCATTGGTAGGTAAAACATGATTGCTTCCGGTGACATAATCACCCATGGTTTCTGCAGCCCATGGGCCTAAAAATACAGTGCCAACACTATTGATTTCATCTACCCAAGATGCAGCATCGTCACGATTGATGATGAGATGCTCTGGGGCATAAGTATTAATAATGTTAATTTGTTCTTTGAGATCGGAGCAGAGGATGATGACGGCGCAAGAGAGCGATTGATTCAAAATGCTTTGTCTGGATAAAGTGCGTAATTGAATAACCAGCTGCTCATTGACCTTTTGTGCCAAAGCCAAGCTGTCGCAGACAAGCACTACTTGTGAATCAATACCGTGCTCCGCTTGGGCCAATAAATCAGCAGCAACAAACTCAGGATTGGCCATTGCATCGGCAATTATCATGATTTCAGACGGACCGGCTGGCATGTCTATAGCCGCACCAAAGGGATCGTGAGCCACTAGCGTTTTTGCTGTCGTAACGTAACTGTTTCCTGGGCCAAATATTTTGTCTACTTTAGTGACTGTTTCCGTACCATAAGCCAATGCAGCTATGGCTTGTGCACCACCGACAGCATAAATGGTTTCTATGCCACAAAGGCGTGCTGCGACCAGTAAATGAGGGTTGATTGCACCTCTTGGATCCGGGGGCGTGCAAAGCACTTTGATTGGACATCCTGCCACACGAGCAGGTATTGCTTGCATTAATAAGGAGGAAATAAGCGGCGTATTATTACCGCCAGGCACGTACAAACCGACTCGTTGAATGGGTCTGTATACAGTACTGATATCAATGCCCGTGGCTGTGTTAACGGCGGTGCTTTGTGGCAATAGTGCTTGATGGTATGTGGTGATGGTTGCTATTGCTTTAGTCATGGCGGTTAATGATTGTGGATTAACCCGTGCATTTTGTATGGTTTTCTGGGTAACTTTTAAGTCGGTTAAAGCAGGCCCATCAAATTTTTCGGTTAATTCTAACAGGGCTTTATCGCCAAAACTTTGAACTTGTTTGATGATGTCTAAAACAGTACTTTGTTTGGAGTCAGTTGGTAACGGCCTGGACAAGCATTGATTTTTTTCGCTTGCAGATAAAGTGTCCCATTTTTTTATGGTTAACATAGTACTTACTCCAACATTTTTTCTATAGGTAAAACCAATATAGAGCTTGCGCCTAAGGACTGAATGGTTTCTAACGTATTCCAGAACACACCTTCGCTAGAGACTACGTGTACAGCGACTTTGTCAGGGTTGCCTGGTAGTGGCAGAATGGTCGGCGCTTCGGCACCAGGTAGTTTTTCGGCAATACTGTCAAGGGCTGATTTGGGTGCGTGAAAGACTATGTATTTTCTTTCTTGAGCTTGTTGTACCGCTTGAATACGTCGTACCAGCAGATTAAACAGTTCTTTCTCATTAGGCGTGAGTGTTTTTTGGGTCTGAATGAACACGGCTTGACTCTCAAGAACGGTATCGACCTCTATGAGTTTGTTTTCTTCTAAAGTTTGTCCGCTGGATACCAGATCACAAATGGCATCTGCCATACCCATGCGCGGTGCAACTTCTACTGAGCCTGATAAAACAAGCCGCTCAGCATTTATCTTGTGTCCCTCCAGGTATTGATTAAGCAAAAGAGGGTAACTGGTTGCAATACGCTTGCCATCCAGGCTCCCTGGCCCTTGATAATCAAAAGATTCAGGAATGGCTATGGCCAGTCGACAAGTGCAGATGCCTAAAGGCAATAGTGTATTGAATAAGTTTGTCTCCGTTGCGAGTGACGCTTCAAGCAGGACATTTTCACCGACTATGCCGCCATCACATAAGCCATCAAATACTAAAGTGGGGATGTCATCGTCACGTACGAAAAGCAGGTCTATTGGAAAATTATCAACATGGGTTAATAATGCATTGTGCTTGATTCGAAACTTTAAACCGCATCGTTGTAAAAGACTTAAAGACTCTTCTGACAAACGGCCTTTTTTTTGTAAGGCCAAGCGCAATCGATTTTTCATGTTTGTTCCGTCCTGTTTGCAATTTGATTGTAACCACCAGTGCCAAAACTCAAGCAACGAGCAACACGAGTGATGGTTGTTACGCTCACGCCCGTTTTTTCATGTATGGTTCGATACGGTATGCCTTGCCGTAAAAAAGGAACAACTTGCCAGCGATCGGCCATAGATTCTAATTCAGCCGGGGTGCATAAATCGGTAAAAAAATCATTGGCTTCAGCGGCATTTTTTAGCGAGCTGATGGCTTGCATTAAATCGGGCAGGGCAGAGTGCTTGGTAAGATCATGTGTTTTCATATTAATGTATTAACGTAGTGTAACGTTATTGCATAATAGTGGGTATTTATATTATTGTCAACAGGCCTTGTGTTTAATTTTTATGATCAACACGCGGGAATTTATATGTGTGGTCAGAATTCCGGGCATTTATTTGCATGACTGAGCAAATTATTTGCGATCCGCATTGGAAATAAAGTGCATATAGGTTAATATGTTCGCACTTTCGGCTTGAGTGTAATCTTAAGTACAATTTTTAGTGGGATGTTGGATGGATATTTATTATTGGCGTGATGCTTTCGGTGACTGTGAACAATTTCAACCCTACCTCAAAACCCTGCGAGCGCTGTCAATAGATGGCCATACAAATGGCCTGCAGTTCGAGAAATTACAAGGGCATGATGATC
>JBIODT010000061.1:0-11445 GCA_044445305.1 Legionellales bacterium
CCACCCTCATCCGCCCTGTCGGGCACCTTCTCCCGCCAGCGGGCGAAGGGACTCCGTCAGGAATAATGGTAGAATCATTAGACCGATATTTGCCAACCTTTTCACCATCAGTCCCAAACCCATTATCATAGTGAATTACAAAGTCTTCTAACCTGGCTATTTACCACCTCATCTGCCCATACTGCGCGCAGTATATCACGCTACCAGCTCAAGCAACTGGTAACCGACGAGCGCAGAAGCGGCTATCGCACCACTAATTTCAAGTACCAAGTACATAAAGCTGTTTTTATGATGGTATTGTTGTTCATTGGCCGCTTTTTCTGCCACAAGCGACAGCGCTTCCTTTTCTAAATTACTCAGAGCAAATAAAGGTGTTTCACCATAAATGCCACTCCACCAACCCTCTAGCCATAATTCAGCTTCGTGGGAGTTTTCTTGGAAAGGATTGTCTTCTTCGGTTATTTCTGATAATCCACATTCATAACCAAAAAGATAGCATTCTTCGTCACTTGGATGATCAATGTTAAAACGTAATTTTATGTGTGGTAATAAGGCTGTTATGTCGTTCATGATCGTACCCTCTGTTTATGGATCTAATATATAAATTCTTATGCTCAACTGTAATGACTCCTGGCTGTTTTATAGTTAATATTTAATGCAAAATGACTTGTAATTGTCTCATTTTACGCACTTAAACCAATTACACGACTTTGGTATCAACCCATGCGTTCCAATTTAAATTATTGACTATTTCTTAACAGTTTAAGATCCTTTAATAACAATTGCGCTACATTAAATATGATGCAATTGTTATGCCATGTATTTGATTTTAGATAAAGATACAGGAAACATGATGCGAACGAGGCGCTGGAGAGGTGATGATCTGATATTGATTTAACGGGTTTGCCACAGCCGGTGACAAAGTTTGCCAATCAAGGTGCCAACCTATGGTGTAACCATTTTCCCTCTTGCATGTAAAAATGAATTCTATCGTGCAAGCGATTGTCTCGGCCTTGCCAGAATTCAATTTCGTCAGGAATGAGCCTATAACCACCCCAATGGTTTGGCCTCATTATGGGCTCTTGTCCATGTTGCTGAATTAAATCATTCAAGGCCGTTTCTAGGACCGCCCTATTTATAATTTCCTGACTTTGGGGTGAAATAAACGCACTCAGTTGGCTTTTAATGGGTCTTGATGAAAAATAAGTGTCTGACTCTTTTACGCTAACCTTTTGTATTCGTCCACGAACACGCACTTGTCTTGCCATTTGCGGCCAATAAAAATTTAATGCTGCGTAAGGGTTTTTTTCAATTTGCGTGGCTTTAGTGCTTAAATAATTAGTGTAAAAAACAAAAGTGCCTTGTTCCAAACCTTTTAATAAAACCACCCTGGAGTCAGGCTGTCCTTGTGCGTCAACAGTAGATAAGACCATAGCTGTAGGGTCATTTTTTTCATTTTGTAACACATCTTCAAACCACAGCTTAAATTGGGCGATAGGATCAATTTGGATTGAGTCCTCATTCAAACTCAAGACACCGTAATCACGCCTAATATCAGCAAGGCTTCTAAAGCTACTCATGATTGGGCATTATACTGCATGAGGTTTTTCTCATGCAGCTTTACCCAAGTATTTTGATACTGCTCAATGATAAATGTCATTGCATTTAATCCAGTTTCAAAGCCAACCGGTTACTGCGGCAATTGCATCACCCAATTCTGCCGGTGATCTAACTGTACGCACGCCAACCGCTTCGAGAGCTGCGTATTTCTCAGCTGCTGTGCCTTTACCACCAGAGATTATTGCACCCGCATGTCCCATACGTTTTCCAACAGGAGCAGTAACACCCGCAATATAAGATACTATTGGTTTTTTAACATGCGATTTAATGTACTCAGCCGCCTCTTCTTCAGCAGAACCACCAATTTCGCCAACCAAAATAATCGCTTCAGTTTGTGGGTCTTTTTCAAATAAGGCTAAGGCATCAATAAAAGTAGTTCCTGGGATGGGATCACCACCTATTCCTATGCAAGTACTTTGTCCAAAGCCTTTATCAGTAGTTTGTTTCACTGCTTCATAAGTCAGTGTACCTGAGCGCGATACAATACCCACTTTACCTGGCAAATGAATAGAGCCTGGCATAATACCAATTTTGCATTCTCCAGGCGTTATGATTCCAGGGCAATTGGGGCCTATTAAACGTGCTTGTGTGTTATTTTCCAGATACACTTTTACTCGCAGCATGTCCAACACAGGCACACCCTCAGTAATACAAACAATGAGTTTGATGCCTGCATCAGCGGCTTCTATAATAGAATCCATACAAAATGCTGCTGGAACATAAATAACGCTGGCCTCAGCCCTCGTTTCCTCTACCGCTTCACGCATGGTATTGAATACAGGTAAACCCAGGTGACTGTGGCCACCTTTGCCAGGAGTAACACCACCAACCATTTTAGTGCCATAAGCAATCGCTTGCTCTGAATGATAAGTGCCTTGTTTACCAGTAAATCCCTGACACAATACTTTGGTTTGTTTGTTGACTAATACACTCATTATGAACCTCTTCGAGTTTGGATGGAACTGCATGTCAAAAGACGCCTGCAGTGCTATCCCAATATTGTTAGTGCCTTGATGTATATCACTCTTCGTTGTTGATATGATCATGACACCTGAATTAAAGCTGTTATTTAGAGCTGTCTGCGTCTTTTTGCACGCAGCTCTGTTAAAGTCCTAACCCACTGCCGCCACAATTTTAATCGCAGCATCGGTAAGACTGGTTGCTGCAATAACATTCAGATCACTCTTATTCAGAATATCAGCCCCCAATTGCGCATTATTGCCTTCAAGTCGAACTACCACAGGAATTTTAACATCTACTTCTTTTACCGCAGCAAGTATCCCATCGGCAATCAGATCACATCGAACGATGCCACCAAAAATATTTACTAAAATACCTTTTACGTTTTCATCCGATAAAATTATTTTTAATGCCTCACTGACACGCTCTTTAGTCGCACCACCACCCACATCAAGAAAATTAGCAGGCTCACCACCATGAAGCTTTATCACATCCATAGTTGCCATAGCCAAACCAGCACCATTGACCATACAGCCAATAGTTCCTTCTAAAGGAATGTAGTTTAATTCCCAATCGCTGGCACGATTTTCACGCACATCTTCTTGTGAGGTGTCACGCATGCTTTTTAATTTAGGCTGTCTGAATAAGGCATTACCGTCGATAACGATTTTACCATCCAAACAAACCAAGTGACCTGTTTTAGTAACTACCAGTGGATTGATTTCTAATAAACTAAAATCGCAATCCATAAACATTTTACCCAAACACATCATCAAATGAGTAAATTGTTTTATTTGATCATCGTTCAAACCCAATTTAAATCCTGTTTCACGACACTGGTACGGCATAACACCAACCAAAGGATCAACTGTAATTTTAATTATTTTTTCCGGGGTTTCTTCAGCCACCGTCTCAATCTCAACCCCACCTTCAGTTGAAGCCATAATAACAACACGACGAGTAGCCCTATCAACCACTGCGCCCAGATACAGTTCTCTAGCAATGTCACAGGTTTCTTCAACCAACAACGCATTAACCGGCTGGCCTTTTGCATCGGTTTGGTAAGTCACTAAGCGCGTCCCCAGCAATGATTTAGCAACTGCTGCCAGCTCATCTTTAGTAGAAACTATTTTAACGCCCCCAGCTTTACCTCGCCCACCCGCGTGTACTTGAGCTTTAACCACCCATTTTGCAGTGGATAATTGTGATGCGACCTGCAGTGCATCTTCAACATTATAAGCAACCTCACCATTGGGAACAGGTAAGCCATAACTTGCAAACAATTGTTTGGCTTGATATTCATGTAAATTCATTGTAATTACCTTTTCTAAATATTAAGTAACAGACGAGCTGGATCTTCCAATAACTCTTTAACACTCACCAAAAATTGTACCGAGTCTTTGCCATCGATTAAGCGATGATCATAAGACAAAGCCAGATACATCATAGGACGAATAACAATTTGACCTTTCACTACCACCGGTCTGTCTTCGATTTTATGCATTCCTAAAATACCTGTCTGCGGCGGATTAATAATAGGTGTTGCTAATAAAGAGCCGAACACACCCCCATTAGTAATGGTAAATGTCCCTCCCTGCATTTCTTCCAAAGACAATTTGCCAGTTCGTGCTTTTGTTGCGGCACCATTAATGGCCAACTCAATCTCCGCCATGCTCATTTGATCAGCATCTCTAATCACAGGAACGACCAAGCCTCTCTCAGTAGACACAGCAATACCAATATCATAAAAGCCATGGTAAATAACATCTTGACCATCTATAGACGCATTCACAGCAGGGAAACGCTTTAGTGACTCAACTACGGCCTTAGTGAAAAAAGACATAAAGCCCAGCTTTACACCATGCTTTTTCTCAAAACTGTCTTTATACTGAGCACGAAGCGCCATAACCGCTTGTAAATCGACTTCATTGAACGTGGTTAACATAGCCGCATTATGTTGTGCCTGTACTAAACGCTCCGCAATCTTCGCCCTTAATCGGGTCATAGGAACACGTCGTTCTTCACGTGCACCCATTGCAACCACAGGAGCAGTTTGTTGCTGAGTAAGCGCCACCGACTTGGCTGATTTTTCTCGATTGGACTCTATATAACCGATAACATCTTCTTTGGTTATCCGCCCCTCTTTACCCGTACCTGGAATTTGACCAGGCTGCAAATCATGCTCAGCCATCATACGTCTTACAACAGGACTGGTTAATTTATCCTCGTGAGCACTTATTTGATCTTGAGTGACTGGTTCTTGATTAACCACAGAGGGCGCAGCTGAGGCGCTTCCGGTGGTTATTTTAGCCAACAATTGGCCGGAGCCGACGGTATCTCCTTCCTGAAATAGAATTTCAGAAAGCACACCATCTGCTGGTGCAGGAACCTCAAGAACCACTTTATCGGTTTCAAGATCCACTAAATTCTCATCGCGAGTCACTTTATCGCCCACTTTTTTATGCCATGTAGCTACAGTTGCATCAGCTACTGACTCTGGAAGAACAGGTACTTTGACTTCAATAGACATGGTTTTACCTTATTATTAGCGTTTGGACAAAACTGCATGCAGTTTTGTTCAAATCGTGTTAGCGCGTTGAATTCATTGTAGGTTTGAGCGAGGCCTTGCTCTGACTCCAACCTACGATAAACTCACGATCTTCTTTATCTGAATAAAATTACATGCGTCTTTTTACATGCAACCTTGTTCAAGGTTTAATCCAATAACGCTTGCTCTACTAAAGCCTGCTGTTGCTGTGCATGCAAAGCAGGACTTCCAACAGCGGGTGCCGCGGCAAATTCTCTACCGGCATAATGTAAGGTTTGTTCTGCATGCAGACACTCCCTTATATGATGCTGAGATGAGAACCAAACACCTTGATTTTGCGGCTCTTCCTGACACCAGACGACCTCTCTTGCCTGAGGAAATTTATTGAGTTCGACTGTTAATGCTTCATTAGGAAACGGATACAACTGCTCTATGCGTACCACTGCGACGTCATGTAAGTTTTTATCACGTCGCGCTTGTAATAAATCATAATAAACCTTACCGCAACAAAGAACTATTTTTGTTACCTTGTGCGCATCCAGCACATCAACTTCAGGAATTACTGTGTAAAATTTACCCGACGTCAATTCATCTAAGGAAGAAACAGCCAACTTGTGGCGCAACAAACTCTTAGGCGTCATAACTATCAATGGCTTACGAAAATCACGAATGACTTGTCGGCGTAACAAATGAAAGATCTGCGCGGGTGTTGTCGGTGTACACACTTGCATGTTGTGTTGTGCACAGAGTTGCATATAACGTTCTAAGCGAGCAGATGAATGTTCAGGCCCCTGTCCTTCATAACCATGGGGCAGCAACATGACCAAACCACACAAACGTCCCCATTTTTGTTCACCTGAACTGATAAATTGATCAATAACAACTTGAGCGCCATTACCAAAATCACCAAACTGCGCTTCCCACAACACTAAAAAGGACGGCTCAGAGGAAGCAAAACCATATTCAAATGCCAAGACCGCTTCTTCGGATAAAACCGAATCAATAACTTCGAATGGTCGATTGGCTTGGGTCGGTATTTTTTCTAAAGGGACACAGATTTCACCTGTTTCTGCATCATGTAACACCGCATGCCTGTGTGCAAAGGTACCTCGACCACAATCTTGACCCGACAACCGAACACCATAGCCTTGCTGTAATAAACTGGCATAGGCCATGGTTTCTGCATAACCCCAGTTCATAGGAATTTCACCCTGGGTCATTTTTTCACGATCAAGCATCAAACGCTGAACCACTGGATGCAGCTTGAACCCATTGGGTATGCTTTGCAATTGTTTTGACAGTGTTTGTAATGCCGCTGCGGTAATGGAGGTATCGGCTTTGTCAGTCCATTTCCCATGAAGATAAGGCGTCCAGTCGGTCGAGTTTTTTCCCTCATAACCATCATGAATCACGGTCACAACAGCCTTACATTGATCCATACCATCTCTATACGCATCAACCAATTGCGCCACATCTTCTTTAGCCAACAAGCCTGCGTGAATCAGTTGCTCTGCATATGTCTCGCGCAATGGGCGCATGGACTTTATTTTTTTATACATTTCAGGTTGCGTGACAGCGGGCTCATCAGCCTCATTATGCCCATGACGTCGGTAACAGACTAAATCAATAACCACATCACGCTTGAACTTCATTCTGAAATCAAATGCCATTTGCGTTGCAAACACTACCGCCTCTGGATCATCACCATTTACATGTATTACCGGTGCCTCTACCATTTTGGCTATATCGGTACAGTAGGCGGTAGAACGCGAATCCAAAGGATTACTGGTGGTAAAACCTATCTGATTGTTAATCACTATATGCACTGTACCGCCGGTACAATAACCGCGCGCTTGCGAGAAATTGAATGTTTCCATAACCACACCTTGACCAGAAAAGGCAGCGTCACCGTGCAGCACAACAGGAATTACAGAATCTTTTTTAGCCAAATCATCGCGTCGTAGCAATCGAGCTCGTACAGAGCCCTCGACCACTGGGCTAATAATTTCTAAATGCGAAGGGTTAAATGCTAAAGCCAGATGCAACACGGCGCCTGATGTGGTTTTAATGTCAGAGGAATAACCCAAATGGTACTTCACATCGCCAGTACGCTCATACTTTACTTTTCCTTCAAATTCCTGAAAAAGTGCTGCTGGCTCTTTACCCAATACATTGACCAAGACGTTCAAACGACCTCTATGAGCCATTCCTATTACTATTTCTTTAACCGTTTCCTCGCCCGCCTTCTCAATAATTTCCTTCATCATAGGAATTAAAGAGTCGCCGCCTTCAAGAGAAAAACGTTTTTGCCCTACATAACGAGTCCCTAAATAGCGCTCTAACCCGTCAGCAGCAATTAGATCCTTAAGAATCTCCAGTTTTTTCTCTGTACTGAAATTAGGACGACCACGAGCTGACTCCATGGTCTGTTGCAACCACTCGCGCTCTTTGTCATCGGAAATGTGCATGTATTCAATACCAATACTGCCACAATAAGTCTCGCGCAAGGCTTGATAGATAGTGCTCAAAGGCATTTCCGGACCATTAAAGGCAGTACCTGCGTAAAAAACCCGTTCCTTATCTTCTTCCAATAAATGATGAAAAGCCAACTCCAAACTGGGCACGGGAACCTGTTTGGTCATTTCTAAAGGATCAAGCTTGGCTGCATGATGACCTTGTGCTCGAAAGGCATTAATTAAGTTGGCAACTTGGTATTGCTTGTTGTCAACTGATTGAATGACTTGTGGCTGCTTTCTATCAGCATGCTGCAAAAAATAATCACGAATACCTCTATGTGCGGTCTCGTTAGTGGCACCATTAACTTTAGGTAAAGCACTAAATACTGCTTTCCAGTCAGCTGAAACTGAATCGGGATCAGCAAGATAGTCCTCATACAAACTATCAACGTAAGCCATACTCCCACCAGATAAGTAGGAAGAATCCCATTCATTTTGCAGATCAGAACTGCTCATTATCGTTCTCTCCAATTGTGGTCAAAAGCCAATCAAGTTTCCTTGGTCAACATTTGTGTGCGAATTTTAGCAATCGCTTGCGATGGATTGAGTCCCTTCGGGCAAACAGTTGCACAATTCATTATGGTACGGCATCGAAAAACACTAAAAGGATCCTGCAATTTATCCAAACGATGATCCGTTGCTGTATCACGACTGTCTGCTAAAAATCGCCTTGCTTGTAACAAACCAGCAGGGCCTACAAATTTTTCTGGATTCCACCAGAATGATGGGCATGAACTGGTGCAGCAAGCACACAAAATACATTCATAAAGCCCGTCGAGTTGCGCGCGCTCTGCTGGTGATTGTAAGCGCTCTTGTGCTGGAGCAACGCCATCATTTTGTAAATAGGGTTCAATACGCTCATATTGTTGGTAAAATTGTGACAAATCAACAGCCAAATCACGCACCACAGGAAAACCTGGTAGCGGACGAATGACTATTTTATCAGTCTTTAGCTCTGAAAGAAGGGTGATGCAAGCCAGGCCATTGGTGCCATTAATATTCATGCCATCAGAGCCACAAACCCCTTCGCGGCATGAACGCCTGTAAGTGATAGAGGAATCCTGCTCTGCTTTTAAACGCTCAAGTAAGCTCAGCAGCATGGGATCACTCTTTGCCGGTATCGCTATCTCATAATCCCTCATATAAGGCTGGTCATCAACCTCTGGATTATAACGATAAATAGACAGGATCAAATTTCTACTATCTGTCATGGTATATCCTCTTTAATAAACGCGTTCTTTCGGTTCAAAGGGCTTAACATTTTTAGGTGATGCATTGACAGGACGGTAATCAATAACTTCACCTGCCTCAAAATACAACGTGTGTTTGATCCAGTTGGCATCGTCTCGCTCTGGATAATCTTCCCTGCTGTGTGCGCCACGACTTTCAGTTCTGGCTATTGCCGATTGGGCGGTAGCACAAGCTGTTGCCATTAAATTATCCAACTCTAAGGCTGCAACACGATCGGTGTTAAATACATGGCTTTTATCATCTAATTTTGCATGAGCCAATCGGTCGCGCAGTGCATGCAATCGCTTGATGCCTGAAGCCATTATATCGCCAGTACGAAATACGCCAAAATCCTCTTGCATCACCTTCTGCATTGCTTCACGAATCACAACGGGACTCTCTCCGTCTGTTGAAGACTCCCATCGGTTATAACGCGCCAGGGATGCAGCAATATCGTCTTCATTAGCATAAGGCATATCGGGCAATTGATTGGATTGCCACATTTCTTCTACATGTAAACCTGCAGCCCGACCAAAGACCACTAAATCTAATAGCGAGTTACCACCCAGACGGTTTGCGCCATGCACCGAGACGCAAGCGCACTCACCTACGGCGTACATGCCCTCAACCAGATGCTCTTTACCATTGGTTTTAGTCACTACTTGCCCATGCATATTGGTAGGTATCCCGCCCATACTATAATGACAAGTAGGCACAACCGGGATCGGCTCTAAAATAGGATCAACACCAGCAAATTTCATGGAAAGCTCACGAATCCCTGGCAACCTAGACATAATAAGATCAGCCCCAAGATGGTCTAATTTTAATTTAACATAGTCCACACCCTCAGGATTAAAACCCTTGCCAGCACGAAGCTCTAAGGCTATAGAGCGGGCCACAACGTCGCGCGATGCCAAATCCTTTACTCGAGGGGCATAACGCTCCATAAAGCGCTCACCATCTTTATTTATAAGATAGCCACCTTCGCCGCGACAGCCTTCAGTCACTAAAGTGCCTGCTCCTGCAATTGCAGTGGGATGAAATTGCCACATTTCCATATCTTGCAATGGAATACCCGCCCTTAAAGCCATACCAAAACCATCGCCGGTATTAATAAAGGCATTGGTCGTGGATTGATAAATACGGCCGGCACCACCTGTTGCCAGAATACAGACTCTACTTTGAAAAAAAACCACTTCGCCAGACTCTATATTCATAGCAGTCACACCAGCGATACGCCCATGGGCATCCTTAACAAAATCAAGCGCGTACCACTCGCTAAAAACATGTGTTTTTGCTTTCACATTTTGTTGGTACAGTGTGTGCAATAAGGCATGGCCTGTTCGGTCTGCAGCGGCACAAGTCCGAGCAGCTTGCTCACCACCAAAGTTCTTTGACTGCCCACCAAATTGTCGCTGATAAATTTTACCATTATCCATACGTGAAAAAGGCAAACCCATGTGCTCTAATTCATACACAGCCTGAGGTCCCGTTTCACACAAATACTCAATACAGTCTTGGTCACCGATATAATCAGCACCTTTAACTGTGTCATACATGTGCCATCGCCAGTCATCTACATCAGAGTTCCCCAGTGCGGCAGTAATGCCTCCTTGAGCAGAAACAGTGTGTGAACGTGTTGGAAATACTTTTGATAATAAAGCAACTTTCAAACCTGAATTGGCCATTTGCAGTGCGGCACGCATTCCTGCACCACCAGCGCCAATAATTACTGCATCAAATGTGTTACGTGCAATTGCCATGCTTATTGCCCCCAAACTATCATTAAGCCCCAAACAAACTGACTTAGAAGCCACAAAACAACGAAAAATTGTACTGATATCCGTAACGCCGTACAATTAATGTAATCAGTAGTTACTGTCCACAGGCCTATCCATGCATGCAGTGACAGCGTAAGTAAACCAATGACTGTTGCAATTTGAAATACATGATGCTCAAACAGAACATGCCATTGCTGGTAATTTAAATCCGGATGTGACAGCAAAAAAAACAATAAAAAAACAACATAAACTGCAAAATAGACGGCAGTCACGCGCTGAATCAACCAATCTTTTAAACCATTACCGGTTAAGCTTGTGATATTGGCTACCATATCCAGATCCCTAGAAAAAGTGTTGAAATAACGGCAAGCACTATGATAAAAATAGCACTGCGACGGGCCGCACAAAGGTGCTCACCAATCCCAATATCCATAAGCATATGACGAATACCGGCTAATACATGATAAATTAAGGCTGCACTAAAGGCCCATAACAGCAGTTTGTAGCAAGGGCGCGTGAGCATGATCTTCATCTGTGCAAAAGTTTCTTCTGACTTTAGTGACCGATCTAAAAAAAACAACATAAAGGGTAATAATACAAATAAAGCCATCCCTGAAATCCTATGCAAGATAGATGCTATGGCCATGGGTGGGAATTTCAAACTGCTTAAATCAAGATTAATCGGTCTTTTTTTATTCACTATTGGTTTCTTCCTCATTTATAGTAACCGGTGCACCAGACCACACCTGAAGTCCAACGATTTGTAGCCCATACTATGGGCTACAAATCG